>NZ_JBUYWT010000088.1:0-18820 GCF_055264925.1 Bradyrhizobium sp. KZN70725 | reverse complement strand
AAAACCCACAAACATCCGTTGACGAACAGTCGATTGTCCGCAGCCGTACGTCCCGGGTCGCCAGCTTTCCCCGGCAGCAGTGGCGCAATCCTCGCCCATTGCGCCTCCGTCAGCTCATATCGTTTCGCCGCCACCATCTGCTCCGTGTCTCGAATCACGGAACTCTATGAATCAGCGATCAAACCGCTTGGGAATCCTGAATGTCGATCGGTCCTAGGCCGTCGCAAGCGGCCTGACCCGCAAGCTCCCGCGCAGGCCGGCGCCGGTGCCGAGCATGATGCCGGCGATCGCGATGAGGGACGACAGCGAGAGCGTCGACAGCCCAGTCAGCCCCTGCCCGACCGAGCAGCCGAACGCCATCACGCCGCCCGCGCCCATCAACGCGGCGCCGCTCGCCGAGCGCAGCATATGCTGCGGCGACCGGTAGCCTTCGAGCTGGAAGCGCCCGGTGGCGATGGCCGTGATCAGGCTGCCGGCGAACACGCCGAACACGGTGACGATACCGAAATTGAGCGTCGAGCCGGTCGACAGCATGACGTATTGCAGGGCGTCGGCGATCGGCGCGATGAAGGTCAGCGACGTCACCGGCACCGGATTGAAATCATCGGCGCCGAGATAGCCGGTCGCGTACCAGCCCCCCGCCACCAGCAGGCCGACGATCAGGCCGGCCGCGATCTGGCCCGGTGACTTGCGGAATGGCGCATGGGCAAAGGCGAAAATAATCAAGAGGGCTGCGAGAACCGAGGCCGCCACCATCCGCGCCGGTACCGCGCCGAGGCCGATGTCCGCCAATAGCGCCGGCACCGAATTGGCTGACACTGTGGCCTGTGACGCCTGCACCATCGCGATCCGCGCCGGGGCGATCAGGCCCTTCAGCGTCATCTCGGCGAAAATGCCGAGCACGATCACGACCACGAAGGAGCGCAGATTGCCGCGCCCGAGCAGCACCAGCGCCCGCGAGCCGCAGCCATTCGACAGCACCATGCCGTAGCCGAACAGGAGCCCGCCGAGGAACATCACCGGCGCCGAGAAGGACGGTTGCAGATAGATCGACTTGCCGAGATCGACGAGGCCTGCCGCCGCCAACAGCTGCGAGGCCGCGATCGCGACGCCCATCGCCAGCGCATAGGTGCGCGCCAGGCGGCCGTCGCCCTCCGCCCACCAGCCGCGCAGGCCGCTCATCATGCAGAAGCCGCTGAGCAGCGCGACCGAGCCATAGATGAGGCCGATGGTCAGGGCGGCAATGATGACGATCGTGGCGGGGTCCATAATAGTCCTTCAATTACGTTCGTCATTGCGAGCGACGCGAAGCAATCCATACTATCACGCTGGAGAGAAATGGATTGCTTCGTCGCTTCGCTCCTCGCAATGACGGTGAACTAGGGTCGCAAAATCACACGGTCGCGCGACGAACCTGCCACGGCAACAAACGCCGCCTTGGCCTGTTCCAGCGGGTAGATCGCGCTCGGCTTGATCGGGAATGGCTTCAGATGTCCGCCGGCAAAGCCCGGCGCGAGCTCGCGCAACACCTCGCCGGTCGCAACCGACGACAGCGCAAGCGTGTCGATGCCGACATAGGTGTGCTGGCCGCGGTAGAATTCGAGGATGTTGAACTGCACGATGCGGTCGACCGCCGCGATCAGGATCTGGCGGCCGCGCAGCGCCAGCGACTTGTGCGCGGCCTGGAAATAGGGATCGCCGACCGTGTTGTAGACGATGTTGGCGCCCTTGCCGCCGGTCAGCTCGCGCACGCGAGCGGCGACGTCGGTGGTCGAGGCGTCGATCACCTCGACCGGCGAATTGCTGTGGCCTTCATAGGGCTCGCTCTTGCGCACCACGCCGATCACGCGCGCGCCGTGCCAGCTCGCGATCTGCACCGCGGCCTGCCCGACCTTGCCGTTGACGCCCATCACGAGCACGGTCTCGCCCGCCTTCGGCAGGCCGGCGCGGCGCAGGCCCTCCATCGCGGTGACGAAGGGCACGCCGATCCCGGCGGCTTCGTCCCAGGAAATGCCCGCGGGTTTTTCCACCACGGCATCGCGCTCGACCACCAGATGCGTGGCATGGGTGCCGTCGCGGCGGATGCCGAGGTCGCCGGACGAGCCGAACACCTCACGCCCGATGAATTCAGCGGGACCATCGATTACGACTCCGGCGTAGTCGCGGCCCGAGGTACGCGGGAATATGGCATAGGGCATCAGCCCGGTCGCGGCCTTGACGTCGGACGGATTGACCGCGGCGGCCCTCACCTCGATGAGCAGATCGTCCGCCGCGCGCGACAACGCAAGGGTCTCGACCGCTGGCGCCACCGCCGCCGCGTTCTCCGCCTTCGTCAGCAGGCGGACGCAGCGCGCGTCGACAGGATGACGGTTTGCTTGCGGGGCCGGCGGCATCAGCGTTCCAGTCTCGGTCATGGAGCGCGCCGCAAGGCACGCGGATGGTGGCGGCCGGATGGCCTCGGGCCATGACTAATCGACTGACCGATCAATTCAAGGGGCTTGTTGCGGCCGGCCGAGTCAGAGCTTCGGCGGCGGGGCCGTGCCCAGGATCGCCTCGATCGACAGGCCGAGCCCGAGCAGCCTTGCATCGCTGCCGACCGGACCGTCGAGCTCGAGCCCAACCGGCAGGCCATCGGACGTCATGCCGGCATAGAGCGACAGCCCGGGAAGGCCAGCATTGCTGCCGGGATCGGTGTTGCGGATCAAGGTGCCGAAGGTCGGCACCTGCGCGCCGCCATTGACCGACATCTCGCCGGATCCGTTGTTTTCGTCGATGACCGGTGCAGGCGCGATCGTGGTCGGAAACAGGATCGCATCCAGCCCGTTGTCCCTGATGTAGGTGGCATAGATCGCCTGCAGCACCGGCCGCTGCACTTTGATTGCATCATCATAGGCGGCACCGAAGGCGTCCGTAGTGATGGCACCGAATGCGCCGACGACATCAGGACTGGCGACGCCGGCCGCGATGTCGGACAGCGTGATCCCTTCAATCCCGGAGGCGGCGAGCCAGGCCGGGATATCGGCGATCGGCTCGTGCAACGCGACCACAAACGACACCTTGCCGTTCTGCTCAAACAGATCGGGCATGTCGACATCGACCAGCACCGCGCCGGCCGCCGAGAGCCGGGCGCAGGCTGCGCGGGCGACGGCTTCGACATCGCGATCGAGGCCGCTCCAGAAACAGGCGGGAATGCCGAGACGCACGCCGCGTAGCGGGATGCTCGTTGCCAGCGGCGTGCCTGTCATCACGGCATCGAGCAGCGCGACATCGGCGACGGTGCGTCCCATCGGGCCGACGGTGTCGCGGGTATGGCTGATCGGAACCACCTGGTTGTCATCGTGATAACGCCGCTCGGCGCCGCCATCGCCGACTGAAGGCCGAAGGCCCACGGTCCCGGTCAACGCCGCGGGCACGCGGGTCGAGCCGCCGGTGTCCGATCCGAGGCCACAGGTGGCGATGCGCGCGGCGATCGCCGCCGACGTTCCGCCGGACGACCCGCCCGGGATCCGGCTGGTGTCGTATGGATTCCGCACCGGTCCTGCGAACGGTGCGAGATTGGTACTGGTGATGCCGAAGGCAAGCTCGTGCAGATTGGTCTTGCCGATGACGACGGCACCCGCATCGAGCAGCTTTTGCAGCGACGGCGCATTGCGCGCAGGCCGCGCGTGTTGCAGCGCCGGCGTGCCGCCCGATGTCGGCAGTTCTGATGTGTTGATATTGTCCTTCACGACGATCGGAAGCCCGGCCAGCACGCCGGTCCGCGTCCCGGCATCGACCTCGCGCGCCGCGGCCAGCGCGCCGTCGCGGTTCAGCACGATGAAGGCGTTAAGGTGCTTGAGCCGCTCCGCACGATCGAGCGCGGCCTCGACGACACTGACCGCCGTTACCTTGCCGGCGCGGATATCAGCCAGGATCTCCGCAGCGGTCGTTTCATTGGTGTCGGCCATACCCTGCGCCCTGTTGAATTGCAGGGATTAGGCTATTCTTTCGGCCGCTTGTCGTAAACACGTTTCGCCTTGCCGAGCGAACGCTCCAGCGTCTCGGGCGCAACGACGCGGACGCGGGTGGAGATGCCGATCGTGTTCTTGATGAAGGCGGAGACCTTCTCGGCGTGTGCAGTCAGCCCCTCGCCGTCCCAGCTCTCCGGCCGGGCTTCGGCGAGCACCGTCATCTCGTCCATGCGGCCCTCACGGGTCAGCTCGATGACAAAGTGACCGCCGCACCAGTCGGTCGCCAGCAGCGCTTCCTCGATCTGGGTCGGGAACACGTTGACGCCGCGCAGGATGATCATGTCGTCGGAGCGGCCGGTCACCTTCTCCATCCGCCGCATGCCGGGCCGCGCCGTGCCGTGCAACAGCCGCGTCAGGTCGCGGGTGCGGTAGCGGATGATCGGAAAGGCTTCCTTGGTCAGCGAGGTGAACACCAACTCGCCCTTCTCGCCGTCGGGCAGCACCTTGCCGGTCAGGGGATCGATCACCTCCGGGTAGAAGTGGTCCTCCCAGATGTGCAGGCCATCCTTGGTCTCCACGCATTCCTGCGCGACGCCGGGACCGATCACCTCCGACAAGCCATAGATGTCGGTGGCGTCCATGTCGAACGCCTGCTCGATCTCGACGCGCATCGCATTGGTCCAGGGCTCGGCGCCGAAGATGCCGAACTTGAGCGACGATTTGCGGGGGTCGAGGCCCTGTCGCTTGAACTCGTCGAGGATCGCCAGCATGTAGCTCGGCGTCACCGTGATGATGTCGGGCCGGAAATCATTGATGAGCTGCACCTGCCGCTCGGTCATGCCGCCCGAGATCGGGATCACCGTGCAACCCAGCCGCTCGGCGCCGTAATGCGCGCCGAGGCCGCCGGTGAACAGGCCATAGCCATAGGCGTTGTGCATCAGCATGCCGGTGCGGCCGCCGGCGGCGCGGATCGAGCGCGCCATCACGTCCGCCCAGGTGTCGATGTCGGCTTTGGTGTAGCCGACCACGATCGGCTTGCCGGTCGTGCCCGAGGAGGCATGGACCCGCACCAGCTGCTCGCGCGGCACCGCGAACATGTTGAAGGGATAATTGTCGCGCAGATCGGTCTTCACCGTGAACGGAAATTTGGCGAGATCGGGAAGCTGCCTGAAATCGGACGGCTGCACGCCGGCGGCATCGAACGCCTTCCTGTAGTGCGCGACATTGTCATAGGCATGCTTGAGCGACCAGGCCAGCCGCCTGGTCTGCAGCGCCATGATCTCGTCGCGCGAGGCGCGCTCGGCCGCATCGAGCTCGGCGTGATAACCGCTGTCCTTGACCTTGAGCTTTGCCGTTGCCATCGACGTTTCCCCTGAAGCCTTTATGCCTTGATGTCCGTATCGGGCAGCCAGGTGCCCGCTATCACGCGCGAATGCCCGCGGAATTCGGCGATCACGCTGTCGCCGGAGGTCACGCTCACGTCGTAGATTCCCGAGCGGCCATTGCGCGAGATCTCGCGCGCGGTCGCCACCAGGCGGTCGCCAAGCTTGCCGGGCCGGATGAAAGTGACGTTGCCCTGCGCCGCCACCGCGCGATCGTTGCGGCTGTTGCAGGCAAAGGCGAAGGCTGAATCGGCCAGCGTGAAGATGTAGCCGCCATGACAGATGCGCTGGCCGTTGACCATGTGCGGCTGCACCGTCATCGCCATCACCGCCTGCCCCGGCCTGATCTCGACGAGCTCCATGCCGAGACCCTTGCTGGCGTCGTCTTCCTTCCACATCGCGTCCGCGCAGGCGCGGGCAACGTCCTCGGGCGATAGCGTGGCCTTCACGTTCACATCGAACTCCCTGTGCGCGGGCCCGTTGCGGAGGGCCTCTTGTGCCGAACTTCAATTTCAAGCGCGACGCACGAGGCGTCAACGCTACTTCCGTCATTCCGGGGCGATGCGCAGCAGCGAACCCGGAATGACGACAATCTCAGACGTGGTCGTAGTCGACCACGACCTTCTCAGAGCACGGCTTGGCCTGACAGGTGAGGATGAACCCCGCCTTCAGCTCCCACGGCTCCAGCGAATAGTTCAGGTCCATCGGCGCCTCGCCTTCGACCAGCTTGGCGCGGCAGGTCGAGCACATGCCGCCCTTGCAGGCAAACGGCAGGTCCATGCCGGCGCGCAGCGCAGCGTCGAGGATCGACTCGCCGTCGGCCACCGGGACCTCGCGGCGCTTGCCGTCGATGATCAGCCCGGCAATCGCCTTCGGCGGCGCGCCGGCCGGAACGACGACCTTCGCCCGCGGCTTGCCGCCGAATTCCGACACGAAGCGTTCGACATGGATGCGCTCGTCGGCGATGCCGATCTCGCGGCAGGTGGCCTCGATGGTCTCGCTCATCGCGGCCGGACCGCAGACGAAGACGTGATCGACCGTCTCGGCCGGCACCAGCGAGCGCAGCAGCACCCGCACCTTCTCGCCGTCGAGCCGGCCGTGCAGGATCGGAATGTCCTGCTCCTCGCCCGAGATGACGTGGAATACCGAGAGCCGCTGCATGAAGCGGTCCTTCAGCTCCTCCAGCGCCTCGCGGAACATGACGCCCTCAGTCGAACGGTTGCCGTAGAACAGGAAGAAGCGGCTGTCCGGCTCGCGCGCCAGCACGCCCTTGATGATCGAGAGGATCGGCGTGATGCCGCTACCGGCGGCAAAGCCGACATAGGTCCGCGCCTCGCCCGGCGCGTGGGCGACGCCGAAACGGCCGGTCGGCGTCATCACGTCGAGCTCGTCGCCGGTCTTCAATTCCTCGGCCGCCCAGTTCGAGAACGCGCCGCCGTCGACCTTCTTCACCGCGATGCGCAGCTCGCCATCGTCGGGGCCGGAACAGATCGAATAGGAACGGCGAACCTCCTCGCCGTCCATCGTGGTGCGCAGCGTCAGATACTGGCCCGGCGTGAAACGGTAGTCGCCTTGCAGATCGTCGGGGATCGCAAAAGTCATCGAGATTGCGTCCGACGCTTCGCGGCGCAGATCGCTGACGGACAGGCGGTGAAAGCGCGGTGTCGACATGGTCAATGACACTTGAAGTAATCGAAGGGTTCACGGCAGCTCCTGCAGCGCCACAGCGCCTTGCAGGAGGTCGAGCCGAATTCGGAGAGCAGCTCGGTATCAACGGAGCCGCATTGCGGGCACATCACATGCTGCTCGCCGAACAGCGCGCGGCGCGAGGAGCCCGGCAGCGGCGGCGCGATGCCGTATTCCTTCAGCTTGCGGCGGCCGTCCTCGCTCATCCAGTCGGAGGTCCAGGCCGGCGACAGCACGGTGCGGACCTTCGGCTTATGAATGCCTTCGCGCGCCAGCGCGAGCTCGATCTCGAGCGCGATCATGTTCATCGCGGGACAGCCGGAATAGGTCGGCGTGATCGCGACCTCGACGTGACCGTCGTGGACCGCGACATCGCGCAGCACGCCGAGATCGGCGATGGTCAGCACCGGGATCTCGGGATCGACCACCTGCGCGGCCGCGCGCCAGGCGCGCCGGCGCAGATCGGCGTCGCTGAGCGCAACGGTCACCATGTCGCCCCCGGAAAGGTCCGCTGCAGCGACTGCAGCTCGCTGAGGAGATGGCCGAGATGCTCGCTGTGCCGGCCGCTGCGGCCGCCCTGCTGCATCCAATCGCTCTTCGGCAACGACAGCGTCGCCTCGTTGATGATGCGGGTGACCGTCTTCCGCCAGCGCGGCTGCAGCGCCGCGGGATCGATCGCGATGCCGGCGTCGATTAGGCTGCGCTCACCATCGTCCACGGCGAACATCTCGCCGGTATAGGCCCAGAGGTCGTCGATCGCGTCCTGGGCGCGGCGATGGCTCTCCTCGGTGCCGTCGCCGAGACGGACGATCCATTCCGACGAATGCCTGACATGATAGGCGCTCTCCTTCTCCGACTTCGCCGCGATCGCCGCGAGCGTCGGATCGGACGAGGCCATCATCGCGCGCCAGTAGAGATCGGCGAATGCCGCGTAGAAGAATTGCCGCACCATGGTGCGGGCAAAGTCGCCGTTCGGCTGCTCGACCAGCAGCAGGTTGCGGTACTGCCTGACGTCGCGCAGATAGGCGAACTTGTCTTCGTCGTTGCCTCGGCCTTCGACCTTGGCCGCGTAGGTGTAGAGCTCACGAGCCTGGCCGAGCAGGTCGAGGCCCATATTGGCGAGCGCCATGTCCTCTTCCATGGCGGGCGCATGGCCGCACCATTCGGACAGCCGATGGCCGAGGATCAGCGCGTCGTCGGCGCGGCGCAGCGCGTAGAGCACCAGCGGCGTTTCGGAGACTTCGATGTTGGCGGTTGCCATGTTCTCTATTCCACCTGCATCCACTTGCTCGACGTCATCCTGAGGAGCCTGCGCAGCAGGTGTCTCGAAGGATGGCCGCGGTTACGATCGGGCGTCATAGTTCGAGACGGCGCTGCGCGCCTCCTCACCATGACAGGTGAAATTCACATATGCCCGACTTCGTCGGGGACGTCGTAGAAGGTCGGATGGCGGTAGATCTTGGATTCCGCCGGCTCGAACATCATGCCCTTCTCGGACGGATCGGACGCGGTGATCGCGTTCGAGGGCACCACCCAGATCGACAATCCCTCGCCGCGGCGGGTGTAGATGTCGCGCGCGGCCTGCAGGGCGAGCGTCGCGTCGGCCGCGTGCAGCGAGCCGACATGCTTGTGCGCCAGGCCATTGCGGCTGCGGATGAAGACTTCCCAGAGCGGAACGTTCGGCGTGGCCATCTCGGCGCTCCCTTATTCTGCGGCTTGCGCGAGCTGGCGGCGCTTGCGCTTCTCGGCATAGGCCATCGCGGCCTCGCGCACCCAGGCACCCTCCTCATGCGCCTTGCGGCGCGCGGCGAGACGATCGCGGTTGCAGGGGCCGTTGCCTGCCAGCACCTGCTTGAACTCGTCCCAGTCGATCGGGCTGTGTTCCCAATTGCCGTTAGCGTTCTGCTTCATGCCGGGATCGGGGATCGTCAGGCCCAGGAATTCGGCCTGCGGGACGGTGGCGTCGATGAATTTCTGGCGCAGCTCGTCATTGGAGAAGCGCTTGATCTTCCATTTGGTCGAGGTGTCGCTGTGCTGGCTGACCTGGTCCGGCGGACCGAACATCATCAGCACCGGCCACCACCAGCGATCGAGCGCGTTCTGCGCCATCGCCTTCTGCTCCGCGGTGCCGCGGCACAGCGTCACCATGATCTCAAAGCCCTGGCGCTGGTGGAACGACTCTTCCTTGCAGACGCGGATCATCGCGCGCGCATAGGGGCCGTAGGAGCAGCGGCACAGCGGGATCTGGTTCATGATCGCGGCGCCGTCGACCAGCCAGCCGATGGTGCCGATGTCGGCCCAGGTCAGCGTCGGATAATTGAAGATCGAGGAATATTTCGCCTTGCCCGATAGCATCGCATCGACCAGCTCCTCGCGCGAGGTGCCGAGCGTCTCGGCGGCAGCGTAGAGATAGAGGCCGTGGCCGCATTCGTCCTGCACCTTGGCGAGCAGCGCAGCCTTGCGGCGCAGCGACGGCGCGCGGGTGATCCAGTTGCCCTCCGGCAGCATGCCGACGATTTCGGAATGGGCGTGCTGGGAAATCTGCCGCGTCAGCGTCTTGCGGTAGGCGGCAGGCATCCAGTCGTTCGGCTCGATGCGCTCATCGGCATCGATGCGGGCCTGGAACTGACTGGCACGGGCGACATCCTCGACGCCGCGATCGTCGCCGTCGGATGAGTTGAGCGCCTGCGTGTACATGGCCGACCTCCCAATGTGCTGTTAGGCAGGAATATATAACACAAATTTTCGAATGCAAGAAGTTTTTGTAATATGTTCAGACGCCCTCGAAACGGTGCGCCACCGCCCCGTTGGGCTTCGGCAGCGGCCCGTCCTCGTTGGTCGCATGATCGTCAAGCCATTGTTCCGACGGCGAAAGCAGCCCGCGATAGATCTCGCCGCAGAGTTTCCGCGCCGCCCTGCCCGGCCAGTCCTTCGGCAGCAGCTGATACGGCAGCAGCGGATCACGCAGCACGACCCGCCGGTAATGGTGGATCAAGAGAATGCGCGCGGTGAAGGCGTCGGCGTCGCTCAGCGTCTCGCCGCGGATGATCAAGCCGTGCAGCGGCTCGAACGTCTTCATGAACTTCAGATAGGCGCCCGCGGTGCGGTCGAGCGGCCAGCTCTCGCTGAGCAGCCGGCGTCCGCTGTCATCTTCCGCGGAGACTTCGAGACGGATCGCACGCGACGCTTCATCGGGGATCGGTACGCCCGACGGCGCGACCCACACGCCGGGCAGCGGGCTGCCGAAGCCGGCATTCTTCAACGCCTCGCGCGCGGCGTCGCGGTCCTCGGCATTGCCGATCAACAACAGCTCGAAGCGGCCGGTCCAGTCCGACGGCGGCGGATCGTAGATGTGCCGAGTCGCGGTGTCGAAGGTCTGCCGGCCCTTGGCGTTCAGCCGATAAAAACTGTTGCGGCCGACCTTGTTGCGCTCGAGCCAACCATCGGCGGCGAGCCGCGACATCGCGGTGCGCACCACATTGCCGTCGATGTCGAGGAACTTGAAGAATTCCAGCAGCGTGCCGAGCCACACCGAGCCGCCGCGCGGCACGATGGAATCGCCGAACACGGTGATGATGATCGAGCCGGTGCGTGACGGCTCGCGCTTCAGCTGATCGACGATGCGGGCAAGCGGCTGTGACATGCCCAACGCATAGCGCGTTTTGTCGATTCACGACAATGCAGGGTCTTCTCCTTCTCCCCGCGTGCGGGGAGAAGCTCGGGATGAGGGGGCTCTCCGCAATCACGGTGCGAGTTGCGCTCGTGGAGACTCCCCTCACCCGGATCGCATTGCGCTGCGCTTCATGCGATCCGGCCTCCCCCGCAAGCGGGGCGAGGCAAGGAAGAGACATGTCAGCGATTGGGATCCGGATAGACGATGCTGCGCCAGCCGCTGCGATCGAACGGCGCCCACTCGCCTTCCTTCTGCGCGAGGCGATCGGCGACCGCGTAGACCACGGCCGGGTGATGACCCATGCCGCAATGGCTGCTCTCGACCTCGATGCTGTCGGTCATCGACGAGGCCTGCTCGCGGCAGCCCTGCCAGGCGCAGACGCCGTCGGTGCGGCTGAAGATCGCGGTGGTCGGCACCGGCGGCGCGCTGGCGAGCGAGCCGCCGAAACGCTGGTCCTCCTCGTCGGCACGACGCCCGCTGGCCATCTCATAGACGCGCCAGGCGTTGGTCGACTTCGGGCCGGCGGCAAACGGGCTGCCGAGCGTGATCACCTGGCGCACGCGCTCCGGCATCATCTTGGCGAGCTGGCGCGCATAGAGGCCGCCGAGGCTCCAGCCGACCACCGAGACCTTGCGGCCGGCGGTTTCATTCATCTCCTGCAGCAGCTCGACCATCCCGTCCTGCACGCCGGCGCGAAGCCCGAGATTGCGGCCCTGGCGCCAGCCGCTGACGGCGTAGCCCTTGCTCCTGAGAAAGTCGCGCAGCGGCCGGGTCGACATGTCGGAAGCGATCAGCCCCGGCAGCACCAGCACCGGATGCCCATCGCCGCGCGGCGCGAGGCTGAGCAGCGGCAATGCACCAAGAAAGGCGCCGAGCTCATGAATGGCGCGGCCTTCCAGGAACATCAGTGTCCTGGACGGCGGGCGTATCGTCTGCGCAGCAACGGACATTTCAGCTCCTCTTCCGGCAGGACCGCCGGCAATGGGACCAACGAGAATGGTCAACGGGATTGACTCAAACCCGGCGGAATCGTTCCGCAACGCAACAATCTGTCCTGAAAAGCTAGGGAACCGGACACTTTCGTGCAAGCGGTCCGGGTCACACTTGCCACAACTAAAGTGACGTTCGTGCCCAATCGGTCACAGCAGCCGCAGCGTGTATTCCAGGGTGTAAAGCGCAAGGCCGGCAAGCCCACCGATCAGCGCGCCGTTGAAGCGGATGTATTGCAGATCCTTGCCGACATTGACCTCGATCAGGGAGATCAGCTGCTCCATGTCCCAGCTCTTCATCTGGTCGGCGATGAAGCCCGAGACGCCGCTCTTCTGCTCGGCGACGACGGTGCGCAGGATCGCCACCAGGCCCTGATTGATCTCGCCGCGCAGGTCGGTGTCGCCGTCGAGCGCGTCGCCGGCCTCGACCAGCATTCGCGCCAGCTGATGCTGCAGCACCTGCGACTCGCCCGAGGCGCTGCGTTCGATGAAGTCCTTGACGTTGGCCCAGATGGTGCGCCCGAGATTGGCAAGCTCGGGCCGCGCCATCAAATCGCGCTTGAGACCATCGATGCGGTCGGCGAATGCCTTGTCGCTGCCGAGCCGGTCGACAAAGGACAGCAGCATGCGGTCGAACTCGCCGCGGAACGGATGCTGCGGATCGTTGCGCACTTCCTCGAAGAACTTCGTGGCGGACGCGATGATCCGGTTCACCACGAACTTGTCGGCACGATAGAGCCTGAGCAGCGTCGGCATCTCGGCGCGGACCTTGTCGCGGATCACGGCCATGGTCTCCTGCTGCGTCAGCGTCTGGTGCAACACGCGCAGGATGTCGTCGAGCAGGCCGCCATGCTTGCCCTCCTGCACGAAGCCGCGCAGCGCGCCGGCCGCAAGCGGCGCGAGGTCGATCGAGAGCACCTGCGTCGTGACGCGGCGGCTGATGAACTGCATCAATCCCGAGCTCTCGGTCGCCGCGAATGCCTCGGGCAGCATCCGCAGCACGAAGCGGGCGAGATCCTCCGAACGTTTGCGGTCGCGCAGCCAGTCGGCGATGAACGAACCGAAATCGATCTCGCGCAGCTTGGCCTCGACCGGCCCGGATTCCAGGAAATTGTTCTCGATGAATTCGCCGAGCTTCTCGGCGATGCGCGCCTGATTGCTCTGGATGATCGCGGTATGCGGGATCGGCAGGCCGAGCGGCCGCTTGAACAAGGCGACGACGGCATACCAGTCGGCGAGGCCGCCGATGGTTGCAGCCTCGGCAAATGCCGCGATGAAACCGAACACCGGGTGCACCGGCAGCAGCGCCTTCGCTGCGATGAAGATGATGAAGGTTGCCGCCAGCACGCCGGTCGCCAGCCACTTGACGCGCCGCAGCTCGGCCGCGCGTTCGACGTCGACTGGCGTTGCGATGAGGGCGGCGGGAAGGGTCATGGGGTTTCGCAGGGGTGACGAACGAAGCATAGCATGGCTCACCGCCGTCATTCCGGGGCGTGCGAAGCACGAACCTCAGGTGCGCAATTGCGCACCGGGGAATCTCGAGATTCCGGATCGCCGCTTCGCGTCGTCCGGAATGACGGTGGACACATGAGCTATGAAGGACACCGCCAAAAAAGAAGGCCCGCAAAATGGCGGGCCTTCGAAAAGGGCAGTTGGTCAGCGCGGCCGCGATCAGGCGGTCTTGCCGTAGACCTTGGCGAAGTTGTCCTGCGCGGTCTTCGCACCGTCGGTGACGAGCTTGCCGAGATATTCGGTGGTGGCCTTCGCCCGCGAGACGAACAGTTCGCCACGCGCACGGGCCAGCTCCGACTGGATCTGGGCGGCTTCGCTCAGCGACTTGGCCGACGCGAGCTTGTCGATACCGGCGAAGAACGCCTCGGCGTCCTGGTAGATCGCCTGCTGGATGTTGCGGCTGATCTTGGCGGCTTCGGTCACCGAACCGGCAACAGCGGACTCGATCACGTTCGTCACCTTCTCCGAGCCGGCATAGGCATCGGCAGCGCGGGTCTTGGCGGCCTCGGCCTGCTTCTTCACGAACTCACGGGCGGCTTCCGGAACTTCCAGGTTCTGAAGCTTGGTGAACGCCTCGGTGACGGGCGCGAAGGCTTCCTTGACGCTGTTCAGCACGGAATTGGTTTCGGTGGTCATTGGGGTCTCTCCATCCTCAGGTTTGAGCTATGGGCTCACCCCGTCCGGTTTGGCCCGGGGCAACCGTGTTATGACACGGCTCATGATGCACCGCAACATCTATGTTGCAGCGCGATATCACGAACCTGTGAACAGCATGAATGTCCGGCAGATTGCTTAGTGAGCCGGCATCAAACGGTTTCTAATTACCGCTTACCGCGTCAGAGACCCCGTACGCCTCCATCTGTGCCCGAACCTGCGCCACATTGTGCCCCAGCACGACAATGTCGTGGGTCTTGCCCTCGACGTCGCGGACATGGTCGCGCAGCAGGGCCTCGGCCTTGAAGCCGAGGCTCTCGAACAGCGCGATCGCCGCCCGCTGGTCGATGGTCATCTGCACCGAGAACTTCTCCAGCCCGGCACCGAGCGCGATGGCGAAGGTCTCCTGCGACAATGCCCGGCCGACGCCCTGCCCGCGCACGTCGAGCGACACCACCATCCGGATCTCGCCGACATGCGGCGACCAGGAATGCGGATCGCGCACCAGGGTGCCGCAGCCGACCACCTTGCCGTCCTTGATCGCGAGCAGGCTCGTGATGTCGCCGCGCTCGATCTCGTTGATCCAGGCCGACAGCACCTTCGGCTGGCTGATATTGCGCGGCAGGAACAAGAGATCATGCGTCGGCAGCTTTTGCGCGAAGGCCAGCACCGCGGCCTCGTGGTCCCGAATCATCAGGCGAAACTCGATGTCGCCCGCCTCGGTCTTGACGCGACGCGGATAGGAACGTTGTTCGGTCATGTCGATCTCTCTCAAGTCGACCCTTCTTAGGTCGATCTTTTGCCCAGCCAGGAGTCCAGTTTCGGCCACAGCCGCTTGATTGCATTGGCGCCGGCGACCAGCGAGACGTGACCGCCTTTCAGCATCACCTCCTCCTTGTCCTCGGAGCCGATCTTGGTGATCAGATGCTTTGCCGCATCATACGGCACGATGTGGTCGTGCTCGGCGACCGCGTGCAGGATCGGCACCTTGATGTCGGCAAGCTTTGCCTCGCGGCCGCCGACGGTCATGGTGTCGTTGTAGAGCTTGTTGTCCCACATCAGGTCCTTGGTGATGGCGCGGAAATATTCGCCCGCGAGCGGCAGCGTGTCGGTCGCCCAGCGATCGAACATCCGGTACGACTTGACGAACTCGTCGTTCCAGATGTTGTCCCAGAGCTGGATCTGGCCGACGACACGCGCGGCCGGCCGCAACATGTCGAACGATTGCAGGATCAGTTCGGGCGGCATGTTGCCGGTGCTGTCGATCAGGCGGTCGACGTCGAAATAACGACGGTCGGCGAAATTCGAGAACAGCTTCATCTCGCGGAAATCGATCGGCGTGGTGAAGCAGATCAGGTTCTTCATCGGCCCGTCGTTGAAGATCGAGCCGTAGAGCAGCGACAGCACGCCACCGAAGCAATAGCCGATCACCGAGACGTCCTTTTCGCCGGAATCCTGCTGCACGCGGCGGACCGATTCCGGAATGAAGTCGAGGACGTAATCCTCCATGCGCAGCGATTTTTCCTCCGGCTTCGGCGCACTCCAGTCCAGCATGTAGACGTCGAAGCCGCGCCTGAGCAGGAATTCGATGAAGCTCTGCCCCGGCACCAGGTCGAGGATGTAGCCGCGGTTGGTGGTCGCCATCACGATCAGGACCGGCACGCGATAGACTTCGCTGGCCAGCGGCCGGTAGTGATAGAGGTTCATGGTGCCGCGCGAATACAGCACATCTTTCGGCGTCGAGCCGAGCGACGGGCCGGAGCTCGAGAAATACTCGACGCCCTTGATGCTGCGCTGGATCGCGCGCTGCACCTCGGACTGGACCCGCTCGGAGATCGAGGCGAAATCAAAGGGGGTGGGAGCATTCATTTGCTGCCTCCGTCCGCTGGCGGCTGCTTGGTGCGCGGTGGCCGCGGCGTTGCGCCGTGGCCGTCGTCCGGCGCCAGCGAATTGTGGTGCACCTGCTGCAGCAGCGTCTTGATTTCGTTGAGCTGGTTCTCCATCGATTGCAGGCGTTCCGCCATGCCGACGAGCTGGGCGCGGCTCGGCAGGTTCATCGCCAGCAGATATTTCTCCATCAGCTCGCCGAGCTGCTTCTGCGCACCGGCCGCGACGCCGCCGGCCTGGTTCATCGCCTTGGAAAATTCCGGCGAGCTCATGAGCTGGTTGCCGAAGGAATTGAACCCCTTCTCCATCTCGCCAATCATCGTCTGCCAGATCACGGCAGGGTCGTTGCCCTTGTCGGCCATGCGGCGCTCCTCCACACCAATTTCGGGCGCTTGCCGCGCTTCCATTTGTTTCTGCCATACGACACTGTTGCTGCTGATCGGTCAACAGCGCGGCGCGACCAGCGACGCCGAGGCTCTTCTGCGCTGCGTCAATCCATGGCATAGAGGTTCCTGACCGCGACACCAGCAGGGGACGCCCGTGACCACGCTCGCCCATCAGCCGCCGCAGATCATCCGCGCCAATGGCATCGACATCTGCTACGAGATGTTTGGCGATGCGCATGCCGAGCCGCTGCTCCTGATCATGGGCCTCGGCGCCCAGATGATCCATTGGGACGACGAGTTCTGCCGCCAGCTCGCCGCGCGCGGTTTTCGCGTCATCCGATTCGACAACAGGGATATCGGCAAATCCTCCCGCCTGAGCGGCGGCAAGCGGCTGACCGCGCTCGAACTTCTCAAGCTCCGCTTCCTGAAGATCCCGGTCGCAGCGCCCTACAAGCTGGCCGACATGGCGAGGGACACGATCGGGCTGATGGATGTGCTCGGCATCCGCACCGCGCATCTGGTCGGGGCCTCGATGGGCGGCATGATCGCGCAGGAGGTTGCCATCACCTTCCCCGAACGCGTGCGCTCGCTGACCTCGATCATGTCGACCACGGGCAATCCAAAGATCCCGGGCCCGACCCGCGAGGCGACCGCAGTGCTGATGGCGCCGCCACCGAAGAGCAAGGAAGAGTATTTCGTCCGCTTCGGGCAGACCTGGAAAGTCCTGCGTAACGGCTCGTTCCCTGAAGATGAGGCGCTCGATCCCGAACGCGCGCGGCGCACCTTCGAGCGCGGCCTCAATCCGGAGGGCGTCAGCCGGCAGCTCCGCGCCATCCTCGCCTCCGGCAGCCGCAAGGAGCGCCTGCGCGGCGTCAAGGCGCCGACGCTGGTGATCCACGGTACCATCGATCCGCTGGTGCATCCCGAAGGCGGCAAGGACACCGCGGTCTCGATCCCGGGCGCGAAGCTCGTGATGATCGAGGGCATGGGCCACGCCCTGCCGATTCCGATGTGGCCGCAGATCATCGACGCCATCGACAAGCACGCGCATGGCGCGGCGGCGAAGGCGGCGTGAGGCCGGAGCGTTTTCGAGCGAAGTGGATACCGGTTCGCGGGAAGAAAACGCCTCAAAGCCAGAATCGAGAGTCCCGTCCCGATTCAATCGGAACGGGGCTCCGGTATCTCCCGGTAACCATGTGAGCCGGGAGTGCGTTCTTCCGGGCGCGGCATGGACGCTGTAGAGAGCGCTATCCACCGCTCAGCCACCGGGAGCAACCAGATGAAGACCATCCTCCGGCCACAGACAGCCGTCGCCGCTCTCCTCCTCGCGCTCGCGTCTTCATCGGCAATGGCGGCTGCCAGCGAAGCGCAGCAGGAAGCCAACCGCAAGGCGGTGCTGGCGTTCTACGAGAAGGGGCTGAACCAGAAGGACGCCGACGCGGCGCTCGCCTATGTCGGCAACCGCTATGTGCAGCACAATCCCGGCGCGGCCGACGGCCCGGAAGGCTTCCGCAAGTTCATCCGCTTCCTGCGCGAGAAGTTTCCGAACTCGCACAGCGAGATCAAGCGCTCATTCGTCGACGGCGACTACGTGATTTTGCACGTCCACGCCGTGCGCGAGCCCGGCACCCGCGGCAACGCGATCGTCGACATCTTCAAGCTCGAGGACGGCAAGATCGTCGAGCATTGGGACGTGGCGCAGCCCATTCCGGAGAATCCCGCCAACAGCAACACGATGTTCTGAGGCATCGTGATGGCTTGTGTTCAGCCACTGGCATGATCAGGCTGGCGAGCGCGCCGGGACGCCCGCTATTGCTTGACCGCGATCCAGATCACGTGGCGGACACCGCGGCCTCGGCCGGTGGCGCGGACGGCAATTTCGTTGACCGCGAACCCGGCCCGGGTGAGCGATTTCGGGAACTTGGCATTCGGACCGGACGACCAGACGGCGAGCACGCCGCCGCGCCGCAACGCGGCGTGTGCGATCTTGAGCCCGGAGACATCATACAGCGCGTCATTGGCCTTGCGGGTGAGACCTTCAGGCCCGTTATCGACGTCGAGCAGGATGGCATCGAAGCTGAGCGGTTGGCGTTCGATCACGCTGGCAACATCCTCCTCCCGGATATTCACACGCGGATCGTTCAGGCTGTCGCCGAAGATCTCCGCCATCGGGCCTCGCGCCCAGGCAACGACAGCCGGCACCAGTTCGGCCACCACGATTCTCGCCTCGGGCCCGAGCACGGCGAGTGCGGCCCGCAGCGTAAAGCCCATGCCGAGGCCGCCGATCAGAAAATGCGGCCGTTCGACCGTCTCGATCTTCTTCGCGGCAAGCGTCGCCAACGCCTCTTCCGAGCCCGACAGGCGGCTGTTCATCAGCTCGTTGGTGCCGAGCATGATCGAAAATTCGCGGCCTCGCCGCATCAGACGCAATTCACCCTCGGTGCCGGGAATGCGCGTGGTATCGATCTTTTCCCATGGAATCATGCGGCGGCTTGTAACATGGCCGGCACCTCTGCCGTAGCCCGAATGAAGCGAAGCGAAATCCGGGGTCTGCCCCGTCCGCATAAGACGCTGTCCCGGATTACGCTTCGCTTCATCCGGGCTTCTGTAACGGGCCTTGGTTAGTCAATCCCTTTTCGCGTCATCCACTCGCCGGGCACTTGCTTCTGTACGGGATCGGCGCGAAGGCCGTCGCCTGATG
>NZ_JBUYWT010000087.1:0-19264 GCF_055264925.1 Bradyrhizobium sp. KZN70725 | reverse complement strand
CGCCGTCGAAGACGAGGCTCCGCCGTCGACCGCATAGCTCACATCGGCAACGCTCAGCGTCGCCGTCTCGCCGTGGTCGGGATCGCTCGCCCCGCTCAGCAGGTTCAGCGGATACGACGCAGCACCTTCCGCCGCCGTCGAGGTCAGCGCCGCCGCAACCACCGGCGCGTCGTTGGTGCCGGTGATCGTGATCGTGATGGGTTTGGTCGAGCTTGCGCCGTGGTTGTCCGTGACCGTCAGATTGTAGGTGACCGTCAGGGTCTCGCCCTGAGCCAGGAAATCGAAGGTCTGGTCGATTGCGCTGTAGCTGAAGCTGACCGAACCCGCGCCCGATCCCGTGCTGTCGGTCTCAGTCACTGTCAGCGAACTTGCCGTGGTTAACGCCGATACCTGAGCCGCGGTGAGCGGGCCGCCTGACCACGCAAAGTTGGGATCACTTTTGCTCACCACGTGCGTGTCGCTAAGATCAGCGTCGGTGAACGCTAGCGTCCCTGTCGTCGTGTCGTGATCGATCGTATCGCCGGTGTGGCCGGCGAGCTCGGTGATATTGTGCGGCCCGGAGGCGTCGGCGGAGAGCACCGGACCGTCGTTCACCCCCGTAAATGTCAACGTAGTCGTCGCCCAGCTCAGCGTTCCATTGCCCAGCCGAATGGCGTAGGTGAACTTGTCAACAAGAGTCTCGCCTGCCGCTTTCGCCTGAAGTTGCGCTGAGATGCTCGATGCGTCGTATCCAATTGTCCCGTCCGAATTGATCCAGATTTTAGCACCGAGCAGGCTCGTATCGGAGGTCCCTGCGTCGCCCGCAAGAGTGGTTGAATAGACTGTGTCTTTCGTCAGGAGATCGGCTGGAGCGTATTTACCGTTCGACGATGTAACGCTGACGCTAAGATCGTTGTCGACGGACCACAGCGACTTGGCGGCGCCACCAAGATCGTTGGCCATCACATTCAAGATGAGTATTCCCGACACGCTCGCTGAATAATTGTAACTATCGTCAACCGCCTGGGGCGTATTGCTGAACGACGTTGTCGTACCGCCTGAGGTGTTCTGAGTGGTGGCCATAGCTGCAATGCCTTTATGCGTTCAATATTCTGTTCGTACAATTCGCGTGTAAGTAATGGTTCAGCGATTCAATGAGAGCGATGAACGGCCTCGAATTTAGTGATGGGATTGATAGGTGACAGCGAAATAGCGCCTCGGCGACAAGGAGCGCATGTCGGACGGATCGTGTTCGGCTTCCATCGGCGCATCAGTTGCTACCGACGGGCTCGAAGCCAGCGGATCATTGGCCGGGGTGAGCGAGGTCTCGATCGAAAAATCGGCTGACCATGAAGGAGATGTAGACGCAGAATTTAAAGTTCCTTGGGAACGCGATTCGACTTCGCACCAGTTGATCATTGGTCGGACCTTCGGGATGAAACAATGCGACTCAATACACACTCCTTGAACTCTGCCGACGCAGAGCAGGCGTGATCGCACCCGAAAATCAATTCACAACAACACGCACACGATGCCCATCAGCAATATTCGTGGGGCGCGCGGCCAAAAGGCCGCCCATGTGCCATTAGACGCCTACCGTGAAAAGACTCCGACCGCCATTACCCTGCCCGTTTCGCGTGCGGCCCTGCACTCCGCATGCTCGCAATTTTTCTTGTCTTTCAATATTCAGCTTCGAGAGGCTTCGGCGCCTGGTCCGCAAGACTGCGGGCGGCCAAACCTCTAAACCTAATTGAATGCAATTTGCCGCAAATTTGCGCAGCCGTCTAGAGCCGTGCGATTTGCTCTACTTTAACGATTAACGCCGTGCCGCCATGTGGTTCCCTCCTGTCGTCAACAATGCCCCGTTGATTTACGGGGTCGCCTCAAACGTCGTATCCACGCGTAGCGCCGGTTTGGGCGCCGCGGGCTCCGACGCCATCCCGACCATGCCTTGTTTCGTCACTGAACAGTCCGCGCGCCGGCGCGGCCGATAGCCTGCTGCGCTCCTCTTCGAGCAGCTGCGAATGAAGCTTCTGGATCTGGATGTTGCGCTCGAGCAGGGAAATGGCTCGTGCTTGCACCTGCTCTGCCAACGCTTTGCGCGTTGTACTCTCGGAAACGCCAGCGACCGAACGGGTTCGGCCGCCTTGATTACGCAGGACGCGCGCTGCACCGCCTGTGCGATCTGGTCGGGGAAGGCGCTGCGGCATTCCGTGAGCGCGCCTTCAGGTTGACCGCTGGCGGCTCAGGCTCGGCCGCCTGCTCGATGGCATGGCGAGCGACCCCGCAACAGGCCAGCACGATACAGAGCGAAACGACGCGCGCGCCGGACATTGTCCCTCAGATCCTGCTGCGCGATTGACCGGGTCACCGGGCGTCTCATGAGTACGGCTGACGGCAATGCCGGTATCCCGTGGGCAAGCAGAGGATCCCGAACGAGAATACTCTCGTCCGAGCCCCTCCTCTGTCGTGCGGTCAGACGAAGCCTAAGTTGTTGTAGTGATCTAGATCGGTGTGGAGATGGCTTGCCGAGAGATCGATGGCTTGACCGAGCAGCGGCACATTTACCACCGGGCCGCTCCATATCGCAGATGACGTCTTGACGGCCGAGTTCGACGTAAGGTCGTCCGCCACCGACAAGGTATGGAAATCCGCACTGTTTTCGATGGCACCCGGTTTGGCTTGCGTGTATTCGAGCCACTTGATTGCATCATCAATGTCGTGCCTTGCAGTGCCGGCCGAACCATTTCCGATTGCATTACCTTCAAGATAATTGAGCCAAGTGGCTACGACGTCCCTGCCCAACATATAGCGGCCATCCTGGACCTGCTTGTCGGACGCATTCAGCAGCGTAAGTGCATCGGCCGTCGAGATGAACAGCACGTTTTCGCCGATGTCCTGGACTCCGTTGAGATTGTAATCACCGATCAAGAGACCCGCTTTGTCAGCAGAGGTAACATGTGTGTCGTGATTTGAATCTACGGCATAGGTGATTTCGCCGCTCGCAAAGCCATCTGTTCCGGCCTGCTTAGGTTGATTATTTGCGTTACCGTCCCAGAATGTTTGCCAGGTCTTTTGTGCCCAGAAGCCGGGCGTCCGCACGCCCGGTCCCAGTAGGACGTGAGCCGTGTCGTAGTCCGTTACGTTTTGATTGTCAGTGACCGTGGCGGTATTATCGAATACGCCATCGCCACCATTGAGCCAGTTGTTGTCCAAGTCCGCTTGGGTCAATGTGTGGGTCGTTGTGTAGGTCCAGGTTTCACCCACATCGAGGACGTGGTTTCCGTTGTCTCCGGTCACGGTCGAATTGTCCAACGTGGCAAGGGAATAGCCTTCTAGCGCATCCGTTACTTTGACCCCGGTTAGCGTCACGTCGCCGGTGTTCTCCACGGTGATCTGATAGGTGATGACATCGCCAACATGATCAGCATGCCCTCCCGTGACGGAAAGGACCGTCTTGGTCAGATCGACCGACGGCTTGTAGTCGATCGGTTGATCCACCGAGTCGCTGACCGGGGTGGTCTGGTCGCTATCCGCGGTCGCCGTATTGGTGATCTTGTCGTCCTGGGTAAGATCAACCAGGTTCGAGCCGTGATTGTCGATGTCAGACTGCGTCAGCGTGTAGGTCGCCGCCAGATCCTCGCTGCTCCCAACCGCCAGGGTCGATAGGCCACCCGTCGGATCGCCCGTCAGCGGGTCGGTCACCGTCACGCCGGTCAACGTCACGTCACCCGTGTTCGCGACATGGATATTGTAGTGAATGATGTCGCCCGCGTCGGTCAGCCCGTCACCATTGACGTCATCTACCGACACCACTGTCTTCACGATCGACATCGACGGCTTGTAGTCGATCGGCTGATCAACCGAGTCGCTGACCGGGGAGGTCTGGTCGCTGTCCGCGGTCGCCGTATTGGTGATCTTGTCGTCCTGGATGAGATCAACCAGGTTGGAGCCGTGGTTGTCGATGTCGGCCTGCGTCAGCGTGTAGGTCGCCACCAGATCCTCGCTGCTACCGACGTTAAGCGTCGACAAACCGCCCGCCGGATCGCCCGTCAGCGGGTCAGTCACCGTCACGCCCGTCAGCGTCACATTACCCGTGTTCGCGACATGGATGTTGTAGTGAATGACGTCGCCCGCGTCGGTCAGCCCGTCACCATTGACGTCGTCGACCGATACCACCGTCTTATCGATCGACATCGACGGCTTGTAGTCGATTGCGACAGACGCTGTATCCATAGCATCGGGAACACCCGGTGCTGATGCTGTAGCCAGGTTGTCGATGAAGCCATCACCTGGCGCGCCACCTGCGCCGGTGCCGTAGCCATCATGGTCGATATCAGCCTGCTGAACGGTGTACGAAGCTGTGTACTGCCAGTGTTCGCCGGGATCGAGCAGGTTATTATGGTTCGTATCACCCAGATTGTACGTCGCATTATTGAAAGTCGTTGTCACGGCAACAGCAGCCGTGGCGCCTAAGCTTTCGATTTGGTCGGTAACTGACGTCAGGGTAAGCACGCCCGTTCCGGTATTCCCAACCTCAATGCTGTAATCAATCTGCTGGCCGGCATGGTCGACCACCAAATTTTGAGTATTGCCATCGATATCGTGAACCTGTTTGACGACGCTCAGCGCGCCGAGCCCGCTCCCTCCACTTCCGATGACACCCCATTCTTCAAAACCGCTATTTGCAGCATAGTCACCGCCAACAGCGCCAAACTGCGAATAGAGATAAACGTAAGGGTCGGCTCCGGACGTATCGAAATTGGAAAGTGGGACAAGGATCACATAATCACCCTTGCCGCTGCCCGCATCCCACTGCGCGTTAAGCAAAACCGTATTGTCGCCAAGGTCGAATTTCGGCGTTTCGCCGGCGAAGTCGGTCAGGAGATTACCGCTGCTTTCCTGATAGATCTTCAATTGATCCAACGAGATCAATTGGGGTTGGTTGGCCGACCCGTTTTGATTGATGTCGAGTCTGAACTCGAGGTACTGAGTTCCTGCAACGGTGCCGTTCTGACCATCTCCGGTGACCACCGGAATCGACGAAAGCAGGATTGCGTTGGTATGCGATGCTTGTTTGTCGTCAAGCGGCAGAGGCGAGCCATCCGTATTGTAGCCCTGCTCGGTGCCGTTGTTCTGGATAACCAGAAAGCTGTCGAATACGCCTGTGCCGGTCGAAGCAACCGACGCTACGTTCGTGAAAACTGCTCCGGTATCGGTGGTGGCTGTTGAGCTCTGAGCTGTAACGTCGATGGTAGCCATGAAGCATAAATCCCCTAAAATATGAGCATTCGCGGCAATGATCCGGCGCTGTATCCGGATCACCTGACCGCGCATTGCACGCGGTCGCTAAGCGCACGCAGCAAAAAAACCGCACCGCTAACGCGCTGCGGGGACACACATTTCAAACCGGCATGTAATCCGCTTTTTCAAATTAACGCAATATCAACCTATCCGGGAAGAGATCGATCTCCCCCGCGCATCCGATCTCCGCTTTTCCGAGCTTTCGCCAGCGCGCCGACCTCAAAAATGCAAATGATTCCTGCTGGATGACCATTGAAATTTCAAATCCGGTCGAACCGTTGCTCGGCGCTCGCTTCGGACGCAAGCCCTCCGGCCAACGATGCAGGTAATTGTGGACCTCTCCGCGCAGACCAAGCTTCTGCGCCGAACGAGCAGGTATCGCAGCTCCTCTCGAGACGGCTCCCAAATTCGCTGATCGCGGGAGCGCCTGGCAGACCTTCCGCGGCACGAACGCGCAGAATATCAAAATAATGGCATGGCCGCTTGCAAGCCGGCCCGCGACCGCCGTCTTATCAGAAAGCGCACGATTCGTACGCTACCCGCGATCGCAAGAACTTCCGCTTCTTCCCTGCCAAGTCCTTGCTCCAGGATTAATCATTTCGGCTAGGGTGCTCACCCTGGATACGCCCGTGGAATTTTAGAACCACGCACGCCACCTGAGCAGACGCAAACAGAGGCGAACGAGGACTCAAATGATGTTCAACGTCACGAGAACCGAATTCCTCCTCTATGTCATCGCCGCATTGACCATTGCAGTGCTATCGCTTGGAACGAGCCGTGGATCATGGGGCGAATCTGAAGGTGTCCTTGAGAGACCGGCACGCGATGCAATCCGCAGGCTTTGACGAGAAAAACCTGGGGCGCCGGGCATGCCGACGCAGCCTCGCAGGGACGCGGTACGCTAATTAGGCCTGATGACGCCCCACACGTCGACACCTGCGCGCCAGGCCCGATCCTGCGCTGGCTCTTCCATTTGCCAGCGACGTAAGACGCGAGGTGCGCCTTGGTGTTGCCGAGCATTTGGTTTGCGCCCAGGTAAAGGCCGAAGGCGCGCCAAGCTCGCTCTCGATCCGCCAGACGTGTTCTGGGCTCGCGCATGATCAAGTTGATGGGGCCTCGGCGGTTAGTCTTCACCAGATCGCCGTATTCCTCGCATCAGGGTTGCGTATTCAAGGCCGAGCAATAGGATCAGACGATAAAGGCCGTAGCCGGTCGGACAGGCTTCGTAACAGAGCTGCACACCGACAAATCGGCTGGCGATCCGTTCAACGACCCGGCGCATTCTGGTCTCCGACGTGCCGTCGCACGCATCGGCAGGGCGGCGCAGCCCGGGATCAAGCCCGCCGAGACCCAAGCCACGGGCCACAAGGATCCCCGGAGTTGTAGCACGGAATGTGGGGCGGCAGTTGCCGCCCCGAAGTTCGCCGACGCCTCAGGTTATTTGGCTGCTTCCTCTTGCGGCTGCGGCGGTGCCTTGGGCATCGACGTCAGCATACGAATTTTCCACTGGCCATTCTCACGAACATCGAGACTGGTCCAGAAGGCGTTCAATTCCAGAGGATCACCTTTCTCACTCTTGCCGGTTACGCGGGCCTCGCCGGTTCGCATAGCCATGTTCTCCGACAAGAGCTGAACGTCGGTTGTTCTTATTTCCAAGTGATTCATCCCGGCCTTGAACGCTCCTTCATAATATTTCGTGTTGTCAACAATCCCCATTGGCGTAACGCGCAGGTAATTTTTCGCAAAAAGTGAAGTAATGCCTGCAGCATCCTGCTTGTTGAAATACTGCTCATAGGCGGTGCTAATCTTCCCGAGTTCGTCCTTCTGACTTTGATCGAATGCATTTGCAGGAACTGCAGAAAGTAACAGTGAGAAACATACTGCTCCGAATAATTTGCGCATAATGTTCTTCCCTCTGTTGAAGCCTCAGGGATGGAGGCGGAGGCCCGCCTCCATCGCTTGCTTAGTCCGTGATCGCCAGCCTAGACTTTGATGCAGATCAAAGTGCGTCGGCCTGTGGGCGCTTCGCGCAGCACGCGCTCTAACAGCCCACCCACCACGTGCGAAGCTATCTGAGGCACCCACGTCGTGTTCGTGGCCGAGCCACAGGATTAGGCGATAGAGCCCGTAGCTAGTCGAACCAGCCTCGCACAGAGGTGCACACCAATAAGCCGGCTGGCGGTCCGTTTAAAGGCTCGACGCATGCCGGTTGCCGACGCATCGACCTCACGGAAAAAGCGAACCTCTCCTCCCCGGCTTGTTTCGGCGATCGCGATGGCATTTTTCAGATTCGCGACGTCGATTCCGACAAAGCTTCTCAACGAACTGCCACGGCTCGTCCTCCCATGATGAGGATCGGCTCGGACGGCCCAATTGCCGCAGTGTAGGCGAGCCACCTCTCGGGAAGAGGCGGACATATGACCTTCCACTCAATAACACGTCCCGGAGTCGCCTCCGAGCCGGCCGCAACTGTCCCCATTGGATTGCCGCCATTGCGTGACCGCCAGCTGCGGCTTGCGCCCGTCCGCCGGCGCAGCCGATAGCCTGCTGCGCTCCTCTTCGAGGAGCTGCGAATGCAGCTTCTGGATCTGGATGTTGCGCTCGAGCAGGGACATTGTTCTTGCTTGAACCTGCTGGGCCAGCGCTTTGCGCAGGACATTCTCCCGATCGAGCAGATCGGGAAACGGCAATAGCGGTCGGACGAGCTCGGTCGCCTTGATCATGCATGACGCCCGCCCGACCGCCTGCGCGATCTGATCCGGAAACGCGTTCCGGCATTCCGCGAGTGCGCCGTTCAGGTTGACCGGTTCCGCCGCCGGCGTCGGTGTCGTTGTCGCCGCTGGTGTCGGCTCTGTGGCCGCTGTTGCCGTCTCCGTTATTGGATCCGGTGCCGGTCCCGCCTCCTTCTCGATGGCCTGGCGAGCGGCCCCGCAACAGGACAGCATGATGCAGAACGAGAGAACGACCAGGCATCTCGCGCGCCTTGCCCAACACTCCCTGGCGCCCGCCTCGATCGGACGCCCGATTGCGATATCGATCACGGCAAGCCCCATCGCGAGCTTCCCACCCTGCCTCCTGCTGATCCGAACATCGAGCAATGGGTCGATCGCGACGGCTCGTTAGCGATGCATGCGAGAGACTGGTCGAGGCGGCGCGACAGACACGCCGCCGCGCATCCACACCCGCCCGCTAGAATAACCATCTGCGTAATGTGGGGACGTAAGGCCGTCCTTCCTGCGGCGAAATTGCTATCGACCAAAACCTGCATCTGCAAAAAAGTGGTATCTCGAAATATCGCGCCGGCACGAAATGATGCCGCTACACTAGATTGATTTTAGATGTAGTTTTGTCGGTGACGCAACAATCGCCTTGTGAGTAGCGGCGCGGCGGCACGGCCGCGCTGCACCTTTGCTCGGCATCGACGGCGGGCGTTCGTTTCTGACGCTGCAGAGATCAGAATCGGCGTTGCGCACGTGCTCGAACCGCCGATGCCATCGAATCGCCATGGCGGCCAATTTTTCTGCGCTGGCGAATGCGGCTCCGTGCTTCGTCGGCGCGAACGGCCGCATCGTTGTTCAACGACAATCGTTTTGTTTGCGTGGGCGGCCAGCCGCGCGCTTTCGACCGTTATGTTATCAACAGGCGCACGATTCGTATGGCATCCGGGTTGGCGAAAATTTTCACTTTTTCCAGGGCGAGTCCTTGCTCTAGGATCAGTCATTTCAGTTTTGGCGCTCACCCACGATGCGCTCGAGGAATTTTCAGAACCGA
Source organism: Bradyrhizobium sp. KZN70725 (assembly GCF_055264925.1). Taxonomy (NCBI): domain Bacteria; kingdom Pseudomonadati; phylum Pseudomonadota; class Alphaproteobacteria; order Hyphomicrobiales; family Nitrobacteraceae; genus Bradyrhizobium; species Bradyrhizobium sp. KZN70725. The sequence goes on along the minus strand of NZ_JBUYWT010000087.1, from coordinate 10,210 downwards.
AGCGTACAGCACTGATCCGGGCGTCATGGGGATTTGAGATGGCCGATCGCATTGCACTTTTCATTGATGGTGCGAATCTTCACACCACGGTCAAGAACCTCGGTTTTGAAATCGATTTCCGGCGACTGCTCTCGGAGTTCGGCAAGCATGGACAGATCGTTCGCGCCTACTTCTACACGGTCGTGAGAGACGACGACGAGTTCAGCAGCCTTCGGCCGCTGGTGGATTGGCTCGATTACAACGGATATGCGGTCAGGAGAAAGTTAGCCAAAACGCACGATGACGGCGAAGGGCGGCGGCGAATGAAGCGCAGCATCGGCATCGAGCTCGCGGTCGACGCATTGGAAATCGCGCACCGCATCGACCACGCGTACCTGTTCTCCGGCGACGGTGATTTGCGCGCCGTTGTCGAAGCCGTCAGGCGGGCTGGTGTCCGCGTGACGGTCGTTTCCAGCATCCGAACAAAGCCTCCCATGATCGCCGATGAGCTTCGCAGGCAAGCTGACGTCTTCCTCGAACTCGAAAGCCTCAGGGCATCGATCGAACGTCCAGCGCACCCGATCGCGCCCGAGTGAAATCGCGGGCGCCTCTTCCGGCGAGGAAGCAAAGCAGCTCTGCTTGTCCGTAAATCACGGAGTTGCGCGAGTCGGGCGCTGACATCACTATCCTCCCAACAACGAAACAGAGGGTAACACCCATGTGGAGGTCGGTCGGCTGCCTGTTGCTGTTCTTGGCGGCGACGAGCGCTGCGATCGCCGAACCTTCCCGGTTCACCTGCGACACGCCGCGAGGCAAACGGGTCGAGCTCGGCCCGTCAGGCAAAGGCGGTGACGCCCAGTGGATCGATGACGATCTCGATACGGTCCGGCCCGCAGTCGTGATCGATGGCGACACCTTCACGGTCACCTGGGGGACATCTGTCGCGGCAGAAGGCAAGGGAGGAGCCAAGCTCACGACCTACGTCTTTGCGGCCGCCCGCCGTACCGCCGCGTCGATCTTCGCGACCCGCACGGACGACACCACGGCCGAGATCTTCCGGTTCTATTTTGGCGACAAGTCGCTCTACAAACTAACGAGCCGCCTGGGAGGCCCCTCCGCGGACACCAAGGCCGCGCCCTTCGTTGCAACCTACCTGGCGACCTGTCGCCAGCAGTAGCCGGCTGCCGCCAACCTTAAGATGGGCTTAACTGATCTTTCATGTTCCGGTCCCCGGTGTTGCGGCTCGGCACCAGTTCGCGCGATCACAGAACATCATATAAATCACTGAATTTTAATAAAAATGTTTAGATTTGCGCGCACCAGACCTCGGATGGTTCGGCCCCCACTTAGGGCGCCTGTGTGGCTGAAATGTCATAGGTCGCGGAACTGTCCTTTGTTACCCTTTGGAGGATTCTACATAATATTTTTGTGAGTAGGGGCTGAGATTATGAAGTCGGCATACACGGTCATAGCGTGCCTATGTCTGGCGGCAACGCCAGCATGTGCCGAGGTTTTTTCTATTAATGATGCTTTGCGCCAGGCCATGCAGACCAACCCGGGTATCGGCGAGGCTTCGGCGAACCGGCGGGCGACGGAAAGCGAGCTGCGGCAAACCCAAAGCACACTGCTGCCGCAGGTGCGCATTGACGCCAGCTACGGCCCGGAAAAATTCGATCAATCGCCGGGCTTCATCACCCCGAACATTCAGGCGGCACCGACCGTGGGCTCAGGACCATGGCGCAATGGCAGCCAGGAATCGGTCGTGGTGCGCCAGCTGCTGTGGGACGGTTTTTCGTCGATCTATGACGTCTGGCGCCAGACCGCGCGGGTCAATGCCGCCGCCTCCCGCGTCAAGGAGAGAACCGAGCTGCTGGCCCTCGACGCCGCCGAAGGCTACATGGACGTCGTCCGCTACATCCGGTTGGTCAGCCTCGCCCAGCAGAACGTCGCCAACCACGAGAAGATCTTTGCAAACGTGAACTCCCGCTTCTCGGGTGGCCGGGCCGGCGAAGGCGACCTGGAGCAAGCGCGGGAGCGCGTCGAAGCTGCCCGTGCGGCACTCGCCGAATTCCAGCGCAGCCTCGATGACGCCCGGGCAAAGTACCGCAAGGTTGTTGGCCTTGAGCCGATCAATGTTCGCTTCCCCGCCCCTCTCGCAGGATTGCCGCACAGCCGCGACGAAGCGCTGGCGACCACCCTCCGATTCAATTCGACGATCGCGGCGGCCCAGTCCGACGCCGACGCCGCCAAGCATGCGTTCAAGGCCACCGACGGCACGTTCGGCCCGAAATTCTATCTCGAGGGACGGGCAACCCATTACGACAACTCCTACCCCTACGTGGCGACCCCCGGGACTCCCTCCATCACGCATGAGGACTACAGCGGCAAGGTCGTCATGTCGTGGGACATCTTCCGCGGCGGCCAAGATGCCTGGAACAGGTCAGAGAAGGCCGAGCGCTATACCGAAGCCACCATGCGCCACGCCCGCCTGCAGCGCGACGCGTATGAGTCGATCGACAAGGCGTGGAATGCCCGTACAATTACGGCTACCCGCATCGGTGCTCTGACCCGTGAGCTGGAAGCAGCCAGGAAGACCATCACGGCGTTCCAGAAGGAATATGAACTCGGCCAGCGTTCGCTGATCGATCTCCTGAACGCGCAGAACCAGTTCTTTAACGCATCGGTCTCGCTCACCTCCGCCCGCAGCGTCGTCGTTTTCGCCGACTACCAGCTGCTGGCCGCGATGGGGACCCTGATCGAGTACCTGAAGGCTCCGCCGCCGGTCGATGCTGCGCCGACGGACATGCTTTCGATTGGCCTGCCCCGCTACTCGTTCCCGACTCTTCGCGTGAACCTCCCGCAAACCGGGTCCGAGCCGCTGCACGTCGCCGTTCCGGCGCCTGTCGCCCGTCCTGCCAAGACCTATGCGGCAACCCAGCCGAAGGACGTTGGCTTTGCGGACCGTTTCACCGGTGCGACGACGACCGCAGCGGTGCCCGGTTCAACGGAATGGATGCAGCAGCAAAAGACGGCTGCGGACGGCCCGAACGTCATTTACGCGGATCCGTCGGTCACGGCGAACGCGAGCTCCTATGCGTCGACCAAGCCCCACTGGCTGCTGTCGGCCTTCCCGAGTTCCGCTCGATAGTGACCGCCAACAAGCTCAGGACAGGACTGCCGGAAGGGCCCCAAGTCGGGGCCCTTTCGATTCCTTATTAATCGTTAAGATAAGTTTCGCTGAATTTGTTCGCTGTTTGTTGTAGTCTGCCCGAAATCTAATGCGATTGCTGCATTTCCATTTTGCTTGTCGAGGTTTCAGTTGTTGTTTCGCACCCCCAGCGCGGCGGCCGACGCCGTCCGCCCCTCGCCGGATGACTCAACCTCAAAGCCTGCCGCGACAAACAGGCCACGCGCGCTGGGCGACGATCCCCTCACCGCGTCGTTGACTTATCTCGCCGCCCATCATGGCCGCGCGGTGAGCCGCGAAGCTCTGCTCGGCGGACTTCCGATCACGGACGGACGCTTGTCCGTTTCGCTCTACGACCGCGCCGCCAGGCGCGCGGGTCTGGAGACCGAGGCCGTCAAGCGCGACATTTCAGACATTCCCGCGCTGGTCCTGCCGGCCGTCCTCGTCATGAAGAACGGCTCTGCGCTGATCCTTCTGGGTGTGGACCCGGCGAACAAGTCGATCAAGGTCGTTGATCCGGCGACGCCGAACAGCCCGCGCGTCGCCGACATCGCCTCGCTCGCCACGGACTATACCGGCTATGCGTTCCTGGTGAGAAGCGCGCCGCAGGCCGATGCGCGCGCCGCCGCCGCAGGCGACATCCCCAAGAGCCACTGGTTCTGGTCGGTGGTGAAGACGCATTGGCGCAGCTACGGGCACATCGCGGTCGCGGCTTTTCTGACCAACATCCTCGCGCTCGCGACGCCGCTGTTCACGATGAGCGTCTATGACCGCGTCATCCCCAACGGGGCAATCCCCTCCCTGATCGCGCTCTCGATCGGCATGGGGCTCGGCATCGTGTTCGATTTCATCTTCCGCATGGTCCGCAGCCGCATGATCGACGTGACCGGCAAGACCATCGACGTCGTGCTGGCCGCAAACATCTTCGAGCACGTGATGTCGGTGAAGATGGCGCAGCGGCCGACTTCGGTTGGCATCCTGGCCAATCAGCTCCGCGACTTCGACTCGGTGCGCGAGTTCTTCACCTCCGGAAGCGTGGTTTCGGCAACCGACCTGCTGTTCGCCATCCTCTTCGTCGGGGTGCTGTTCCTCATCGCCGGACCGCTGGCCTGGATCCCGCTGATCATGCTGCCGCTGGTCATGCTGATCGGCTTTCTGCTGCAGCGTCCGCTCGATCGGGCCATCAAGCGGCTGCAGGCCGAATCCGCCGCCCGGCACGGCGTGCTGGTCGAATCCCTGTCCGGCCTCGAAACCGTCCGCGCGACCGGCGCCGAGGCCCGCATGCAGACCTTGTGGGAACGCTCGGTTGCCGCGACCGCCCGATCCGGCGAGGACGTTCACTTCTGGTCGTCGATGTCGCTGACGAGCGCGAGCACGGCCCAGCAGATCACGAGCCTGCTCCTCGTCATCGTCGGCATTTTCCTGATCCTCGACGGCAAGCTGAGCGTCGGCGCGCTGGTCGCCGCAAACATGCTCGCCGGGCGCGTTCTGGCGCCGATCGCCGGGATCGCCGCGGTGATCACCAAGGGTACGCAGACGATCACGGCCCTCAAGGCGATCGATCGCATCATGTCGATCGAGCGGGAACGCTCGCCGACCCGGTCCTACGTCGCAAGACGAATCGAAGACGGCAAGGTCGCCTTCGAGAACGTATCGTTCGCCTACCCCAACGCGCCGGCTAACGCGCTCGAAAAGGTCAGCTTCAAGATCGAGGGCGGAGAAAGGGTCGGCATCATCGGCAGGGTGGGCTCTGGCAAGACCACGGTCGGCAGGTTGCTGCTCGGATTTTACGAGCCGAAGGAAGGCCGCATCCTGGTCGATGGCGTCGACTCGCGCCAATATGATCCCTCGGACCTGCGCGCCGGCATCGGCTTTGCGATGCAGGATACCGACCTGTTCTTCGGCAAGCTGCGCGACAACATCGCCCTTGGCAAACCGGAAGCGACCGACGAGGAAGTCCTGCTTGCCGCGCGGCTTTCGGGCGTCGAAAGCTTCATCGCCAGTCACCCGATGGGCTATGACATGCCCATCTCGGAAGGCGGCCGCAGCCTGTCGGGCGGCCAGAAGCAGGCCATCGGACTCGCGCGCGTTCTGATCCGCAAGCCTCGCGTGCTCTTTCTCGACGAGCCGACGGCGCACTTCGATATTCGCAGCGAACAGGAGTTCCTTGAGCGGCTCAAGGGCCTCGATGATGATCGCATGACCATCATCATTTCGACCCACCGCCTGTCATTGCTGAACATGGTCGATCGCTTGCTGCTGTTCGACAATGGCCGCCTGGTTGCCGACGGCCCGCGCGACAAGGTGCTCGCTTTGCTCCAGGGCCGGCCGGCGTCCGCGGCCCCGTCGCCGGAGAATACGATTCAGCCGAAATCCGCATAACGAGCAAATACATTATGGCGTCTTCCGATTTCACATTTGCAAATGATATCCGGTCCGCGGCGCTGCTGCGCACGCCGCGCACCTCCCGCATGCTGTTGTGGACGTCGTGCGCGCTCCTTGCGACGTTCTTGATCTGGGCTCATTTTGCCGTGCTGGACGAGGTCAAGCGCGGCAGCGGCCGCGTCGTGCCGTCGCGGCAGATGCAGGTGGTTCAATCGCTCGAAGGCGGGATCGTCGGCGACATCCTGATCCGGGAAGGCGACATCGTGCAGCAGGGCCAGTCCCTGATGCGGATCGATGATACGAAATTCGCTTCCGAGTTCGGCGAAATCCGCGAGCGTCGTGCGGCGATGGCGGCGCGGGTGGCCCGCCTCGACGCCGAGGCGCGCGGCCGAGCCGAGATCGCCTTCCCGGATGATCTCGACAAGATGGTTCCCGCCGCCGTCGCGACCGAGACCAGCGTGTTCAAGATGCGGGGTCAGAAGGTCGCGCAGGACATCGACGTCCTCAACCAGCAGGTCACTCGCCTCACCGGCTCCCTCAAACTCCTGGAGCGCGAGCAGACCCTGACGCGCAGGCTGTATGAGCAGAAGGTCGTGCCCGAGATCGAGATGCTGCGACTTGATCGGCAGGCAACCGAGATGAAGGGACAGCTGGCCGAAGCGCAGTCGAAGATCGCGAACATCACCGCGTCGTTCCGTTCACAGGCCGACGAGGACCTGGCCAAATCGCGCGCCGACCTCGCCGTGCTCGACGAGAATATCAAGTCCGCCCAGGACCGGGTGCGCCGCACGGATCTGAAGGCGCCGGTCCACGGCATCGTCAACAAACTGAACATCAGTACCATCGGTGCCGTCGTACAGCCGGGCGCCAACCTGATGGACATCGTGCCGCTGGACGACACGTTGCTGGTGGAAGGCCGGATTCGTCCCCAGGACATCGCGTTTATCCGGCCCGACCAGGACGCGGTGGTGAAGATCAGCGCCTATGATTCCTCGGTCTACGGATCGCTGAAGGGCAAGGTCGAACGCATCAGCGCCGACACCATCGTCGACGACAAGGCGGAAAAGACCGAACGCCAGGAGACCTTCTACCGGGTCATGGTGCGTACCGATAAGAACCATCTCGGCACCGAGCAGCATCCGCTGCCGATCATTCCGGGCATGGTGACCACGGTCGAGGTCCTGACCGGCGAGAAATCCGTGCTGGACTACATCGTGAAGCCCGCCCGCCTGCTGCGTGACGAGGCCCTGCGCGAACGCTGATCGGGACCACGGTGGCCGTGGTTAACCGATCGTAACCTCGGTTCGTTCAATTTCGAACGAACCGGCAAACCCCGGATTGACCGCCTTTTCGACATTCGAGGTGGCGCCCCCCTCCACTTAACTCCGCTTAAGCGGCCAAGGCGCCAGTTTGCGTCCCGATAACAGCGGGGACGCAGATCGACGCACAGACGTTGACGGTCCCCGACATTGGGGACGTCATATGAAGTCGCTGAAGTTTGCTTCGTCGGCGGTCATGGCCGCGGCCGCACTGACAATCGGTCTTTGCGCAGCGCCTGCCGCGTTTGCCGCGGACGAGCTCTCTCTCGGAAAACCCGCCGGCGAGCTCGCGCCCGCAGCGGACGCCGCGTCGAACCGCCCGCCTGCCACCTTCTTCACCATCGCCGACGTCCTGGCCAAGCTCGACCAGCAGCGCGGCCGGGGTCCGAACGCCATCCGTACCGCCTCGCTCACGCCGCCAAATATCGCGACCGACGCGGTGCCCGCGGCAAAGCCGCTTCCGCCTGTCGGCGCCGAGCCGTTTGGCCTGTTCACCTTCCGCGCACCGGAAAACGGCCTGTGGCGCAAATGGCGCGGCCTCGAATCCGATCTCGCAAAGGAGCAGAGCGTTCTCGAGCAATGCCGCGAGAACGCGACCGCCTGCCCGTCGCAAGCCGCGCAATTCCTTCGCCTGATCGGCGCGGTCAAGTCCAAAGCCGCACGCGACCGGCTGGATGAGGCCAACCGCGCCGTCAACCAGGCGATCCGCTATGTCAGCGACTTCGCCCAGCACGGCGAGGCCGACCGCTGGACCGCGCCGCTCGCCACCTTCGCGACCGGCAAGGGCGACTGCGAGGACTATGCGATCGCAAAATACATCGCGCTCAGCGAAGCCGGCTTCCCGCACGAGGATCTGCGCCTGGTGCTGGGTCGCGATCGCGCCATCCGCCAGGATCATGCCGTGCTGGCGGCGCGGCTGGACGGCCATTGGTTGATCCTGGACAGCCGCAGCTCCGAACTGATTGATGACGGCGAGTTCGGCAACTTCACGCCGATGTTCGCGATCAACGACCGCGGCGTGCAGTTGTTTGCGGCACCTTACGCCAAGCGGCTCCCGCGCGGCGATGAACTCGACGCGGCGCCGGCGGCCGCCAATGCGGCGGAGACCGAATGGACCGGCGTGGAAGCGCTGGACGCGGCAAGCCCGCTCTTGGGCTTCCTGCCCGTGCTGATGTGATTGCGCGCGAGAAAGGCGACAATTCAATCAATAAAAATCCGCGGAGAGGTCTCCGCGGATTTTCGATTTTGCTGCGGGCCTGGCCTAGAAAATATGAACGTTCGTAGCCGCCGGCAAGCCGGTGCTCACATGTGCGAGGTCCACCTTGTCGGAGCCTGTGCCATTTGCCGAGTACCAGAGCTCCTGGGTCGTATTGTTGAAGAAGAACTTGTTCGTGCTTGCACTTTCGTTCCAGGCGCTGGCGTTGTTTTCGGTCTGGCCGGTGACTGCCGATGACGTGAACTGACCAGCCGTAAGGGCGTTTGAAACGCCCGTCGGCAGGCTCAGACCGGCCACGTCGAGAAGGAGTGTATCACCGCTGTTGAAATCACTGATGATATCGTGGGCGCTGAGATTGAGAACAAACTTGTCGTCCCCACCATTGCCAGTGAGCGTCTCGTTGGTTGGTCCGGCGACAATGACATCATTGCCGGCCGTGCCCAGCAGGGTCGTGGTGCCATTGATGTTGATATTGATGGTGCTCGACGCCGTGTCGCCGTCACCGTCAATCGTCGACACGTTGAAGCTCAGATCCTCGGAGACGTTCTTTGTCGACGAAACTCCGACGCCAACCAGGTCGACCTTGCCGCTACCTGTCACGTCCGTGAACTGGACAGTGTAGAGCTGCAGGCCGGCCGGCGCTGTGGGCGTCGACCATTCGGTGGCGACCGTGGTGTGGGTTGAAGGATCGAAATCACCGGATACCGATGTGATGGAGGCGGCGTGCACTCCGTCCCAATAGGAGACGACGTAGTGAATGTCGTCGCCGGCTTTGTAACCGCTGAACGTGTAGTTCGCTACCGATTCGTGTGCTGGAGGATGGAACCCCGCGTTGCCGGCGGGGCTGGCGCTTGCGCCGTCCGTGAAGTCAAACAGCAGCTTTTCGTTGGGATCGAAGTTATTGTTGCCGACGCCCCAACCGTTGGTCGATCCGTTCACGCTGCCTTGAGCACCGCCGGAGGCCGTGCCCGAAATAACCGCCAGCTGATCGGTGCTCGAGGAAAGCATCTGCTCTTGCGAGGGTCCCGAGCCGAAGGCGGATGAACTGCCGACATCCTGGATCGTTGTCTCCGTGAATGGCTGAAGCAATGTGAATAGGTAGTGACCGGTTGTGTCATCCAGAGTCAGCGTGAAGATATTGTTCGCTGCTGATGGGGCCGCACCGATATAGGCCGTCAAATTCTGTCCAAATGCGTCGATGGAATAGTGCACGGCCTGGCCATTGAACGTCAGGCCGGCCGGCGCCGTATTTCCAGTCAAGGTGAAGTCATATGCGCCAAAACCATCGGCGCCGGAGAACACGGGTAGGTTACCTAGCACGGACATTCCCGCGTAATCGGCAATGATTCCATGCTCGATCGTGCCGAAACTCGGGCCGTCGTCGAGGAAGCTGATATGAGTGCTGATGTCGGCGGTGGCCGTCACATGATCGCCATCGGCGTCCGTCAACGTGACCGTCGCGCCGATCTTGCCAGCCGTCATCGTCAGCAGATCGTTCGGACTGGCGGTGCTGTTGTGGTGGAGCGAGAGATAGTCCGCCACATAGAGCTGACCGGTGATCGGATCGATGGCGATCGCGAACGCCGTTTGGCCCGTCAGGCTGGGGTTGGCGGCATCGTTGCCCACAGTACCGATGATCCGGCCGCTGGCATCCAGCGACAGCGCGATCCCTGTGCCATCCGTCAATGTGAGGCCTGACGCAGCGCTGAGGACGCTCAACGCATAGGTGGTAGACCCCGCGCCGTCAGAGCCGAAGCTGCCGCCGGCCACCGTCAGGATGCTGCTCGCGCCCGTCGAGGCAAAGCTGAGCGCACCGTTGTCAAGTGACGCTGCCGACACGTCGGTGTCGACGCCCTTGTTCGCAACCGTGCTGAACAGCGCGGCGACAGTGCTGGCGGCACCGTTGAACGTGATCGCAGTGGAGCCGAGCACGTCGCTCGCGCCGCCGGTGGTCTGCAGGCCGGGCGTCTCGTCCACGCCGATCTTAGCTGCGCTGACCGTCGCTGTCGGCGCCGTCGGGCCGTCGTCGTGGATCGCAAACACCCCGCTGCCGAGGTCGATGCCCTTGGTGACGTGATCGCCGTCGGCGTCGGTCACCGTCTGGTTCAGCAGCAGCGCGTTCGC
>NZ_JBUYWT010000086.1:0-19457 GCF_055264925.1 Bradyrhizobium sp. KZN70725 | reverse complement strand
TGGACCGGCTACGCCTCCCACCGTCCACCTGGACCAATCACCTTCCACACCGGAATGGCCCGCTTCCAAATCCTCGCAAATGGCCCGACAAACGTGTAGATGCACTAGTGCGAAAGCAGGGACGACACCGAATATGTGGTTCGGCCGGTGAGTCATACCTCCGCATTCTCGCGACATGATCTGCCCGAGCTTTGCGCTTCCCTTGCGCCCCGTTCTCGATCGGCCTTATCTGCGAGCATGCAGATCAAGGACGAACGCCCCGAAGATGCCGCCGCGATCAGCCGCATCACGGCGGCAGCATTCGCAACAGCGCCGCACAGCAGCGGCACCGAAGCCCGCATCGTCGAGGCGCTGCGCCAGGCTGACGCGCTGACGATTTCTCTGGTCGCTGTATCCGACGACGGCAGCATCTTCGGCCACGTCGCGTTCTCGCCGGTCCGGATCGAAGGTGTAGTAGGACGTTGGTATGGGCTTGGCCCGGTCTCGGTCGCACCCGACCTGCAACGGCAGGGCACCGGCGGCGCGCTGATCCGCGCGGGACTTGCTCGCCTCGCGGCGATGAATGCTGACGGCTGCGTCCTGCTCGGCGATCCCGCCTATTACAGCCGCTTCGGCTTTGTCAGCGATCCCGCGCTGACCTATGGCGGCGAGCCCAGCCCGTACTTTCAGCGGCTGGTGCTGAAGGGCGATCCGCCGAAGGGGGATGTGAAGTACCATGCGGCGTTCGATGTGACGTGATCAGGTACCGCCTCAAGACAACGTGGCTCACGGCAGAGTCATTTCCTCGATCCGCGCCGGCACCGCGCCAAAATCGCTGAACCGGGCCCAGTTCGGCCGTATCCGCACATAGCCGATGTTCGGCCATGTCTCGCGCTCCGGCCCGTCGGGCCACGCCGCGAAATACACCTGCTTGCAGGCGATGAGCTCCGCGCCGCTCGGGAAGTCTGCGATGCCCTCGACCTGTGCGGTCTGTTCGGCGTCCCAACCGATCACCAATGCCGCGCGCGGATCGGCGCGGAGGTTCTGGTATTTGCGCGAGGTGGTCAGCGTGTCGAAGAAGATCTCGAGATTGTCGCTGACCGCGATCCCGACGACCGCCGCCTGGGGCGCGCCGTCGTGAGCCGTGCTGACCACCGCGAGCCGATGCACCCGCAGGAAGGCGAGAAGCTCGGCGCGCGTCATGATCTACCTTTTCTTCCACCCGCCCCGCTTGCCTGGCGCGCCGCCGCTCGACCGCGGCGACGGGCCGAACTCCGGCCCCGACTGCCGCGAGTCGGTCGGCTGGATGATGCGGCTCGTGGTGCCGAACGGCTTGGCGGGCAGCGCGCCGCTGGGGCGGAAGGGCAGCGATTCCGGGCCGTGCATCTCGTCGAGATCGGGCTTGTGGATGCGTGAGCCGGACTTGCCGCCGCGGCTCGCCTTGAGCGAGGTCTGCGCCGACTTGTTCTTCAATGCGCTGACCGGCAGGTTGGCGGCATCGCCGTATTTTCTTGTGCCGGCATAGGCGCCGGCCTGCTTCTGCACGTTGCGCTGCTTGGCGGTGGGGTCGTCGACCACGGCCATCTCGGTGGCGCGCAGCCGTTTGACCTCGTCGCGCAGTCGCGCGGCCTCCTCGAAGTTCAAATCGGCCGCGGCCTCGCGCATCCGCGTTTCGAGATCGCTCAGCACGGCCTCGAAATTATGCCCGATACTGATGACGTCGTCGGCGATGCCGCCGTCGCCGATCTCGACCAGCACGTGGTCGCGCTCGTAGACGGAGTTGAGGATGTCGCCGATCGACTTCTTCACGCTCTCCGGCGTGATGCCGTTGGCCTCGTTGTACTCGACCTGCTTCTCGCGGCGCCGCGTGGTCTCGGCCATCGCGCGCTCCATCGAGCCGGTCATGCTGTCGGCATAGAGGATCACCTTGCCGTCGACGTTGCGCGCGGCACGGCCGATGGTCTGGATCAGCGAGGTCTCGCTGCGCAGGAAGCCTTCCTTGTCGGCATCGAGGATCGCGACCAGCGCGCATTCGGGAATGTCGAGGCCCTCGCGCAACAGGTTGATGCCGACCAGCGCGTCGAATGCGCCGAGCCTGAGGTCGCGGATGATCTCGATGCGCTCGATGGTGTCGATATCCGAGTGCATGTAGCGGACGCGGATGCCCTGCTCGTGCAGATATTCGGTGAGGTCCTCCGCCATGCGCTTGGTGAGCACCGTGATCAGCGAGCGATAGCCGGCCGCCGCGGTGGCGCGCACCTCGCCGACGAGATCGTCGACCTGGGTGCGGGCAGGGCGGATGTCCACGGGAGGATCGATGAGGCCGGTCGGACGGATCACCTGCTCGACGAACACGCCGCCGCTTTCGTTCAGCTCCCAGCCGCTCGGCGTCGCCGACACCGCAACCGTCTGCGGCCGCATCATGTCCCACTCCTCGAAGCGGAGCGGCCGGTTGTCCATGCAGGAGGGCAGGCGGAAGCCGTATTCGGCGAGCGTAGCCTTGCGGCGGAAGTCGCCGCGGAACATGGCGCCGATCTGCGGCACGGTGACGTGGCTCTCGTCGGCGAAGATCAGCGCGTTGTCCGGTACATATTCGAACAGCGTCGGCGGCGGCTCGCCGGGGCGGCGCCCGGTGAGATAGCGCGAATAGTTCTCGATGCCGGCGCAGCTTCCGGTCGCCTCCATCATCTCGAGATCGAAGGTGGTGCGCTGCTCGAGTCGCTGTGCCTCCAAGAGGCGGCCCTGGTCGTTGAGCTGGTCGAGGCGCTGCTTCAACTCCGATTTGATCGACTTGATCGCCTGCACCAGCGTCGGGCGCGGCGTCACATAGTGCGAGTTGGCGTACATCTTGATGAATTCGAGCTCGTCCTGCTTGTGGCCGGTGAGCGGATCGAACTCCTCGATGGTTTCGATGGTGTCGCCGAACAGGTTCACCCGCCAGGCGCGGTCCTCATAGTGCGCCGGGAAGATGTCGATGACGTCGCCGCGGACGCGGAAGGTGCCGCGGGTGAAGTCGGCCTGGGTGCGCTTGTACTGGAGAGCAACGAGGTCGGCGATGAGCTGCCGCTGATCGATGCGCTCGCCCTTCTTCAAGGCGAAGGTCATCGCGGTGTAGGTCTCGACCGAGCCGATACCGTAGATGCAGGACACGGAAGCGACGATGATGACGTCGTCGCGCTCGAGCAGCGCGCGCGTCGCCGAGTGGCGCATGCGGTCGATCTGCTCGTTGATCGAGGAATCCTTCTCGATATAGGTGTCGGTGCGCGGGACGTAGGCTTCCGGCTGGTAGTAGTCGTAATAGCTGACGAAATACTCGACCGCGTTGTCGGGGAAGAAGTTCTTGAACTCGCCATAGAGCTGGGCGGCCAGCGTCTTGTTCGGCGCCAGGATCAGCGCCGGGCGCTGCGTCGCCTCGATCACCTTGGCCATGGTGTAGGTCTTGCCCGAGCCGGTGACGCCGAGCAGCACCTGGGTGCGGTCGTTGCGGTCGATGCCCTCGACCAGCTCGGCGATCGCGGTCGGCTGGTCGCCTTTCGGCTGGTAGTCGGACTTGATCTCGAAGCGCACGCCGCCTTCGGATTTTTCCGGGCGCGGCGGGCGGTGCGGGGTCCACACCCGCATCGAGCCGTCGTCCTTGCGGAATTCCGGGCGGCCGTCGCGGATCAGGTTCTCCAGCGCGTCGGCAGTCGCCTTGACGCCGAGCGCCTCCATCTTGCTGCGCGGCGGCCGCGCCAGGGCTTCGTCGTCGTCCTCGGCGGTCGGCAGGCCGAGCTGCCGCGCCAGTTCCGGATCGAGGGTCGGGATCGTGGCCGAGGTTCCGTAATTGGCCTGCGGGGCCTCCTCGAGCCCGGAAGCATCGCGCTTCGCGACGCCCTCGCTGGTCTCGCGCGTCGACGCCCGCGCGCGATGCGCGGCGGCCTCGCCGCCGGCGCGACGGTCCCAGGAATTGTCCGGCGGCGGCTGCAGGCCGGTGCCCGAACCCATGCCGGCATCGCCGCGGTTGATCGCCGGATTGAGCAATTCGGCAAGCGCGGGCCCGATCGGGAGGACCTCGGGCCGGTGTGCTTTGGATTTGGGGGTTTTGCCGGGCTTTTTCGGAGTGTTCGGTGTCTTCGCCATGCCCCGAATATGGGACGAGTCCGGCAGCGAGAAAAGGGCAAACGGCGGCCGGATCGCTGCTCGGGCAAGGCTGCTGACAGCAGGGTGTCAGCAGGCGGCGGCTTCGCGGACTTTACGCCCGCGGCAGGTCGACGATGTCGAGATGGATCCCGCCGCAGCCGTCGCAGCGCATGGTCCAGTATTCGGCGGCGCGGCCGGGGATCACGCGCAGCAGCGAAAGCGATGCGGCACATTCCGGGCAGCTGGTGCGGACCTGCGCCGGCCAGACCGGATCCGGCTCGCATTGCGGGACGGCGGCGACCACGACGTTACCGGTCACGCCGACGCTTCGGCCGCCGGCATTGTCATGCCATAGCGTTGCGGGAACCGGTCGATAGCCCGCTTCGCGTCGGCGATCGCCGCATCCGGATCGGACCACGCAAAGCCGATGTCGAGCGTCGGAAACAGCATGCCATCGATGACGACCGGCCTTTGATCGACCCGTTGAACCCTGGCGTGCCATTGCCCCTTCCCCACTTCGAACGACTTGATCTCAAAACCGCTGTAAATCATGTGCGACCTCGAAATGCCCTTCTCATAGGAAGCACGAGCGCGTTGCGCTAAATGTGAAGCAGTTCACAACTCGCCGTGTTTATTTCCGCGCAGCAAAGGAACCCGGAGCTAGCCGCGGCCGGCGATGTGGTCGGCGAGCACCGCGGCATCGTCGCCGACGCCTGACAGGAACGAGGATTTCATCTTCGACAGCCATTGCAGGCCGAGGAAATAGAGGCCCGGCACGTCGGAGACGCCATGGCGGTGGCGCGGGGCCCCGGCGGCATCCAGCACCGGTATGTCGATCCAGTTCAGATCGAGACCGTAGCCGGTGGCCCAGATCACGCTCCTGATCCGCGCGGCGCGCAGGTCGATCGCGTCGAGCGGCGCGGTGAGGCACGGCGGATCGGGCAGGCGGAGGCGCGCCAAGGGATCATCGGGATGATCGAGGCCGCGCGCCGCGACGAAGTCGTCGACGATCCCGAGGAACGTCGCGTAATAGGCGTCGCCATTGGCGATGTTGGCGGCGAGATCGGGCGCGATCTCGAGCACGCCGTCGCGCGCCGCCGTCACGCGGCCGAGCAGGGTCACGCCGCCGGCGGCGAAGCGGCGGAAATCGACGGTGTGGCCGCCATGGGCGCCGGAAATCACCGGCAGCAGCCGCGACGGGCCGCGCTGCTCGACCGGCGTCCGGTCGATGCCCATCTCGGCCAGCCACCAGATCAGGTCGCGGCCGCGATAGCGGCGCGGCAGGCGGTTGTGACGTCCGACCGAGAGGAAGACCTCGCGGCCGGCGCGCATCAGCTCTTCGGCGATCTGCGCGCCCGAGGCGCCGGCACCGACCACCAGCACTGCGCCGTCAGGCAATTGCGCCGGATTTTTGTAGCCGGCGGCATCGATCTGGAACAGGCCGGGATGCTCGCGCAGCAGCGCGGGCCGCAGCGGCCGTTGATAGGGACCGGTGGCGATGACGACGTTGCGGGCTGCGATGCTGCCGCCGGCAAATTCGGCGAGGAAACCGCCGGCGTCGTGGCGCAGCCTGGTGACCGCGACACCGCAGCGGATCGGCGGCGCGACGAACGCGGCGTAGTCCTCGATGAAGGCGATGATGGCGGCGGTGTCCGAGAAGCCGTCGGGATCGCTGTGCGGAAACGCGAAATCCGGCAGCCGCACCGACCAGTTCGGAAACTGGAACATGAGGCCGTCCCAGCGTTCGCTGCGCCAGCGCTCGGCGATGCGCCCCCGCTCCAGCACCAGATGGGCGATGCCGCGCTGCTTCAGCCGATGGCTCATGGTGAGCCCGGCCTGGCCGCCGCCGATCACCAGCGTATCGACGGTCTCGTCAGGCACTGCGCGATCCCTTGCGGCGGGCCGCGGGCTCCGCCGCGGCGCGGATGATCCAGCGCCGGAACGCGGCGAAATCGCGCTGTTCGGCGTGGAAGCCGCGATAGACCAGATACCAGCGCATGCCCTTCGGCACGCTGAGCGCAAACGGCGCCACCAGCCGGCCGGCGGCGAGATCGTCGTCGATATAGGGCCGGATGCCCATCGCGATGCCGAGCCCGTCGCTAGCTGCCTGCAGCGCCTGGCCGTAAAACTGGAATTCCGGCCCGCGCGCGGTCAGGCGCGGCACGCCCGCGGCCTTCAGCCAGGACGGCCAATCGTCGGGCGAATGCGCGACGCGGATCAGGCTCGGGCCCTTGAGGTCGGCGGGGCGCTTCAGGGTGTTGGCGAGCCGCGCCGTGCACACCGGCATCAGGTCGGCGGCAAACAGCGGCTCGGCGACGAGGCCTGGCCACTGGCCGTCGCCGAGCTGGATGCCGCAGCTCCAGTCGTCGGCGAAAGGCACCGCCATGCCGCCGGTCGTGATCCGCACCTCGATGTCGGGCTCCGCTTTGCGGAACTCGGCAAGGTGCGGGATCATCCATTTCAGCGCAAAGGTCGGTCCGACGCCGACGGTCAGCACCCGCGCGCTCGCGGATGCCGTGACCTGCGCGGTGAGGCTCGCCAGCGCGTCGAAGATCGGCGTCAGCCCGCCCTGATAGGCGCGGCCCGCCGGAGTGGTGACGAGGCGGTTGGCCTTGCGCTCGAACAGCGCGACGCCGAGCCGCTCCTCGAGCAGATGCACCATCCGGCTGATCGCGGCGGCCGAGACATTGAGCTCGCTGCCCGCCGCCGCGAAGCTGCCGGTCCGCGCCGCGGCTTCGAACGCCTTGATGCCGTTGAGAAAGAGCAGCCGCCGCATGAACCCTCAGGAAAACTGATGCAAGGTCAAGATAACTCAGTTTGCCGGAAGAGGCCAAGCGGCGCAGAAATACCGGAGACAATGAATCCCTGCTGATCCCGGCGAGGACCACATGACAGAGACCACAGACGCCCTGGTGCTCGATCTCGTGGAATGGGTGGCGCGCGGGCCGCGGCGCTATACCGAGGTGCTCGAGGTCTGGCGCACCTCATGCCCGCGGCTGACGATCTGGGAGGACGCCGTTGACCGCGGCTATGTCGCGCGCCGTCCCTCGGTTGAGGGCATGCGGGTAACGGTGACGGAAACCGGTGAGACATTCTTGCGCGCGCATGGGCGGATACATTGAGTCCGGCGATTTGTCCGATCCGCCTGCCGAACTGCTTTCTTCACCTCACCCGCAAGCGGGAGAGGGGGCGCAGTATTGACGCGGCTGGAATTGCCAATCTCTGATGTCAGCGTACCGGTTCGGCGAGCCGTGGCCGGATGATCTCGACCATCCGGTCGGCTGATGTCCCCGGCGGAAAGAAGCCGAGATAATTGCCCTCGCGGTCCATCAAATAGATGTAGGCGGTGTGATCGACGGTATAGTCGCCGGCATCCTTCAGCGGCACCCGCGCGAAGTAGACCTTGTAGGCATCAGCGAGCTTGCGGATCGCATCACCGCTGCCGGTCAGTCCGATCAGGCGCGGGTGGAACATCGGCACGTACTCCGCGAGGTGGGCCGCGGTGTCGCGCTCGGGATCGACCGTGATGAAGATCGGTTGAACCTGGTCGCCGTCGCGGCCGAGCTTGTCGAGCGCCAGGGCGATCGCTTGCAGATCGGTCGGGCAGACGTCTGGGCAGGTGGTGAAGCCGAAATAGATCAGCATCAGCTTGCCGCGAAACTCCTTGTCGGTGCGTTCATGGCCGGCCTGATCGGTCAGCGCGAACGGGCCGCCGACCGGCTCCCTGTTCCACATCAGGATGTCCATGATCTCGGCGGCCGAGCGCGCCGATTGCGGCGGCGCATCGCCCGCCAGCACCGGCGCCAGCGTCAGCCACAGGCCGGCGCCGGCGTAAGCGAAGCCGCGCAGGACCGGCGCGATCATATGCCGAAGGAGAGGCGGCTGCCCGTCGTCGTGACCAGCACCTTGTCGCCCATCTGCGCGGTCGCCTCCTGCACGAAGTTGAGCCCGGAGCAGTGCATCGGGATCAGCACGTCGGGGTCGAGCTTCCTGATCTCGGCGACCACCTCGGTGAGGTAATCCTTCGGCGCCGGCCCGAGATGGAAGCCGCCGACGATGGCGTGCACCTTCTGGATGCCGGAGACCTCCTGTGCCTGCTTCACCGAATTGACGATGCCGACATGGCCGCAGGACGAGATCACGACGAGGCCGAAGTCCCGCACGTTGAAGCAGGTGGCGTGCTCATGGATGTGCTCGTCGGGCACGATCTTGCCGTCCATCTCGGCCGGCAGATAGTGGCTGGCATTGCAGCCGAGCCCGTCCTTGATGCCGAACTCGACCCAGGTCTGCGGCAGCACACGCTCGATGCTGCGGCGGGTGATCTTGCCGGTGGTGAAGGCATGGCCCGCGATCACGGTCGGGGTCTCGCACAGCACCGTGGTGACGCGCTGCGCCGCGAGCTGGCGGCGATCGAGCGTGCCGAAATCGTTGAACTGGCCCTTGGTCGGCGTTGCGCTGACGCGGTGGCAGAAATTGTCCTCGCCGCCGGCATAGAGCTTCACGTCGGCCGGTAGTTTATCACGGAATTTGTCGAGGAAGCCGTTGAGGCCGCCGAAATGGTCGTAGTGGCCGTGGCTCACGATCAGCCCATCGAGCTTCGCCGGATCGACGCCGACCAGCGCCATGTTGTTGAGCAGCACCTCCGGCGTGTAGCCGTAGTCGAGCATCAGCGTGCGCTGTGCGCCCTTGGCTTCCGACTCCAGCCACAGCGACAGGCCCCATTCATTGTGCAGCGACTTCTGGTAGTCGGCGGAGCGCGGCGGCGGCGCGATGGTGACGCCGCCGGCCTGCTTCGGCTTGAAGAACAAATCGAAGCTGGAATCGACCAGCACGCGGATCGAGAGCTTGTCGACGGTCGGCACCTCGATCGGTGCGGCGCTCGCGATCTCGACGCAGGAGAAGGCGCCCGCGGCTGCGGCGCCGGCGAGCGCCGCCGAACCTTTCAGGAAATCACGTCGTGCCAAATCCCGCGTCATCGCAATCCCCCGTGTTTTGAAAACTTTTCAATACCAAACACGTTGAGCCTAGGAGCAATCGGGACGCGGCTCAATCGGGCATTTGCGCTGCTTGCAGATCACATTCGCGCGCGGTGCAATGCGGGCGCCATTGACTTGGCTGCGGTTATGCGTCCAACTCCATGCATTCGCATCTTTCTCGCCGATGCACGACATCGGCAGTCCCTGGCAATGCAGGATCACGCCCATGATCGACCTTCACTACTGGTCCACGCCGAACGGTCACAAGATAACGATGTTCCTTGAGGAAACCGGATTGGAGTACAGGATTTTCCCGGTGAACATCGGCAAGGGCGATCAGTTCAAGCCGGATTTTTTGCAGATCGCGCCGAACAACCGCATCCCCGCAATCCTCGATCACGCGCCGAAGGGCGGCGGCAAGCCGCTACAGCTGTTCGAGTCCGGCGCGATCCTGCTCTATCTCGCCGAGAAGACCGGACAATTCCTGCCGGCCGATATCCATGGCCGCTATGACGCGATCCAGTGGACGTTCTGGCAGATGGGCGGGCTCGGGCCGATGGCCGGGCAGAACCACCATTTCCGCAACTACGCCGTCGAGAAGCTGCCTTACGCGATCGACCGCTATGTCAACGAGACCAACCGGCTCTACGGCGTGCTCAACAAGCGGCTCGCCGACCGCGAATTCGTCGCCGGCGACTACTCGATCGCCGACATGGCGAGCTATCCCTGGGTCGTGCCCTACAAGAACCAGGGCCAGGAGATCGACGATTTCCCGCATCTGAAGCGCTGGCTGGAGACGATCGGCAAGCGCCCGGCGACCGTGCGCGCCTATGCCAAGGCGAAGGAGGTCAATCCGAATTTCGGCCAGCCCGCGATCCGCACCGAGGAAGAGCGCAAGTTGCTGTTCGGGCAGACCGCGGCGGTGGTGCGGTAGGGCGAACTCCTCCGTCATTGCGAGGAGCGAAGCGACGAAGCAATCCATCTTTCCGCGTATGCGGGTCGATGGATTGCTTCGCTTCGCTCGCAATGACGGATGTAGCACTCGCGGGTTTTCAAGCCCCGACATACCTCGCCAGCCGCCGTTCCTTCCACGCCGCGAGCCCCTCGGCGAGATCGCGGCCCGGCACCAGCGCGGCGAACTGCTCGCTCTCGACCAAAAGGCCCTCGGCAATCGGCATGTTGAGCCCGCGCGTCACAGCGGTGATGGTGCCGGCGACGGCGCCGGGCGAATGCCTGGTGATGCGGCCGGCGAGCTCGCGCGCGGCCGTCAGCAATTGATCGTGCGGCACGATCTGATTGACCAGCCCGATCTCACGCGCATGCTCGGGCGGAAACGGATCGCCTGCGAGGAGCAGCTCCAGGGCGCGCTTGCGTCCGGCCAGCCGCGGCAGCCGCTGCGTGCCGCCGAAGGTCGGGGGCATGCCGAGCTTGATCTCGGGTTTTGCAAATAGCGCGCGGTCGCTGGCGACAGCGAGATGCACCGCCTCGGTGATCTCGCAGCCGCCGCCGAAGGCGAGCCCGTTGATCGCGGCGATCACGGGCTTCTTGAATGCCTCGAGCCGCGCGGTCATGGCCTGGCCGCGGCGGACGAAGTCGCGCACCGCGACGGCGGAGCCCTGCTTGACGCTCTCGGAAAACTGCTTGATGTCGGCGCCGGCCGAGAAGGCCCGCTCGCCGGCCCCGGTCAAAATCACGGCGCGCACCTCAGCGTCGCCCTCGATGCGGTCGAGCGCGGCCATCAGCTGATCGATCAGCGCGTAGTTCAGCGCGTTGAGCTGCTCCGGACGGTTCAGGGTGATCAGGGCGATCGTGTCGGTGATCTCGAGCAGGATGGGGGCGGGCATGATGCAGTCTCCAGCAATTGTGTGTCGGGCCGAATGTAGGGCCAGCCGCAATTTGTGTATATTCACTGGTTAGTATACATAGCGCCATGCCCAGACCCTCCGAGCCCACCCGCGAGCGCATCGTCCAGGCGGCGAGCGCGCTGTTCTACAATGAAGGCATTCGCCGCGTCAGCGTCGACGAGGTCGCCGCCAAGGCCGGCCTCACCAAGCGCACGCTGTACTATCACTTCAAGAGCAAGGACGATCTGGTCGCTGCCTATCTCGCCGCGCGCGACCAGCCCAATCTCGCGCTGTTCCGAAAGTGGTTCGCGGAGGCCGAGGGTGGCCTGCCGGTGAAGGTCGAGGCGATCTTCAGGAACCTCGCGCGCTCGGCGCGGCATCCGAAGTGGAAGGGCTGCGGCTTCCTGCGCACCTCCGCCGAACTCGCCAACATGCCCGGGCATCCCGCGATCAGGATCGGCGCCGCGCACAAGAAGAAGTTCGAGGACTGGCTGCGCGCGACCTTCGCGGAGCAGGGCATCGCCGATCCGCTCAAACTGGCGCGGCAGATCCTCTTGCTGCTGGACGGATCGTTCGCCGTGGTGCTGCTGCATCGCGACCCGAGCTACATGGAGACCGCCGGCGAGGCCGCGCGCACACTGATCGAGACGGCGCTGGGGAAGCAGGGCGTAAGCGGGGTTAGGACATGACGAGAGTAGGTTGAATGGTAGTCGCGAAGGCGGTGCGCTCCCTGCCCCGCAAGCGGGAGAGGTGCAGCAGCCTGCGGCGAGCCGTCTCGCAATGACGGCTAAAGCGCGCCGCGCTCCTGCAGCAGCGCCAGCACGGCGTTGAGGTCCGGCAACACGGCTGCGCATTTCGCGCGGGTCTCGTCGGTCGGCGGCGCCATGTCCGGCACCATCAGCGTGATCGCGCCGGCGGCGTGGGCGGCGGCGACGCCGTGGTTGGAGTCTTCCACCGCGATGCAGGACGCCGGCCTCACGCCGAGCCGCGCGGCGGCCTTGAGATAGAGCTCGGGATCCGGCTTGCCCTGCGCGACATCGTCAAGCGTCAGCAGCGTGTCGAAGCGCGCGCGAATGCCGGCGAGGGTGAGGTTGCGTTCGGCCGAACGGCGCGATGACGAGGTGACGATCGCCATCGGGCGCTCCGCAAGCGCGAGCGCATCGAGCAGAGCGAGCGTGCCTGATTTGAGCGGCAGGCCCGACCGCATCATCCGATCGCGATGTTCGAGAAACGCTTGGTTGACGTCCGCGAGCGGAAACGCCGCGCCGTAATGGTCGCGCAGCATCGCCTCGCAGACCGGGCCGGGAAGCCCGACCATGGAGTGGCACAGCGCGACGACGTCGTCGGTGTAGCCGCACACGTTCAGCGCCGCGACCAGGCTGTCGAAGTAAACCTTCTCGGTGTCGAGCAGCGTGCCGTCCATGTCGAGCAGGACGGCGTCGACGGTCCAGCGTGCGTTCACGTGGCGCTCACCGCTGCTTGCTGTTCCGCGAGCTTCCGCAAGCATGCGGGGCACAGGCAGTCGCCGCCGTCGGTCGGCATCGGCAGGCGAAAACTCTCATCGCAGCACCAGCATGCTCCGGTGAGCGAGCAGGAAAATTCGCTGCCGCATGCCGTGCAGGCAAGCTGGCGCGGAGATGCTGGTTTGGAACGATCGTTTGACGAGAGGTCCATTCTAACCGCGATTTAATGCGCGAATTAATCTCGGGTTCATCCCGGACCGCGCTATGATGCCAGGCAACTGATATAGCCGGGATAGGCCGTTAAGGGAATTCTGATGGCCCGTGATTCGCAAGCCGCGCTGGTTGCTCTCAACCGGTTTGGATTCGGTGCCCGCGGCGGGGCGTCCGGCGACTTCATCAACGCCGCCTCCGATCCGCGCGGTTTCGTGCTGGCGGAACTGGCGCGTCCGAACGGCGCGCTGCTCGAAGTGCCGGGCCTGCTCTCGACGCCGGAGCTCGGCAAGCAGGTGTTCGACTATCAGTTCGAGATCCAGCAGGCGCGCAATGCCGCGAAGGTCGCGCAGCAAGGCGCGAGCGAGACACCGCCGCAAGGGTCCGACGCAAAGCCGGCGCAGCGGCGCAATCTGTCGCTGTCCACTGCCGCCAAGGAGATCGCCGGCAAGGATCCGGCGATGCAGGCGCAGGGCGCCGATGGCGCCAACGCGGCGATGACGCCGTCGGCTCCGATGCAGCCTCCGACGATGCAGACGGTGCCCGGTCCCCCCAAGCCGCCGGCGCAACCGCTCAACATCATCCAGAAGACGTTCCGCGCCGAGGCGCTGGCGCGCCTGCAGCGCGGCGTGGTCGCCGATTGCGGCTTCGTCGAACGGCTCGTGGTGTTCTGGTCCAACCACTTCTGCGTCTCCGCCAACAAGGGCGCGCTGGCGCGGATGTGGGCCGGCTCGTTCGAGCGCGAGGCGATCCGTCCGCATGTGCTCGGCCGCTTCCCGGACATGCTGAAGGCCGTCGAGCAGCATCCGGCGATGCTGTTCTTTCTCGACAACCAGCAATCGCTCGGCCCGGAGTCGCGCGCCGGCATCAACCGCAATCGCGGCCTGAACGAGAATCTCGCGCGCGAGATCATGGAGCTGCATACGCTCGGCGTCGGCGGCGGCTACACCCAGGACGATGTGACGGCGCTGGCGCGCGTCATCACCGGCTGGACCTTTGCCGGCCGCCGTGGGCAGTTAGGTGTGCCCGGCAGCTTCGTGTTCAACGCCAATGCGCACCAGCCCGGACCGCAGCAGGTGCTCGGCAAGAGCTACGCGCAGGCGGGCGTCGCGCAGGGCGAGGCGGTGCTGGCGGACATCGCGCGGCATCCCTCGACCGCAAAATTCATCGCGACCAAGTTCGCGCGCCACTTCGTCGCCGACGATCCGCCGCCGGCGCTGGTGGCGAGGCTGCAGGATATGTTCACGAAAACGGACGGCGATCTCAGGGCGCTGGCCACCGCGCTCGTTCAGTCCAGCGAGGCCTGGCACGCGCCGCTGACAAAGATGCGTTCGCCTTACGAATTCCTGGTCGCCTCCGGCCGCCTGCTGGCGCGCAATCCCGAGGATCCGAGCCGCTATCTCAATGGCCTCAATGTGCTCGGCCAGCCGCTGTGGTCGCCGGCCGGGCCGAACGGATTTTCGGACACCGCCGCGGCCTGGGCGGCGCCTGAAGGCATCAAGCTCAGGCTCGACATTTCGGCGCAAGTCGCCTCCCAGCTCGCCGACCGGTTCGACCCGCGCGACCTGCTCGAGCTCATTGCCGCCGATGCAGCCTCGCCCGAGACGCGGCGCACCATCGAGCGCGCGGAATCGCGGCAGCAGGCGCTGGCGCTGCTGTTGATGTCGCCCGAGTTCCAGAGGAGATGACGATGGAATGCTCCGAGAGCCTGATGCTGCAGGCGACGTCGCGGCGCGCGCTGCTGCTCGGCGGCGCCTCCTTTGCGGCCTGGGCCTACCTCCCGAAATTCGCGCGCGCCGCCGATGGCCGCGATCCGCGCTTCGTCACCATCATCCTGCGCGGTGCACTCGACGGCCTCGCCACGGTCGCACCGGTCGGCGATCCTGATTATGCCGGCTTGCACGGCGCGATCGCGCTGCGCCCCGATGGCCCGAACGCGGCGGTGATGCTGGATCAGTTCTTCGCCCTGCATCCGGCGATGCCGGAATTTTCGCGGATGTATCGCGCCAAGCAGGCCGCGGTGGTTCACGCGGTGGCGACCTCCTATCGCGATCGCTCGCATTTCGACGGTCAGGACGTGCTGGAAAGCGGCTTCCCCGGTCCGGGCCGCGTGCAGTCCGGCTGGCTCAATCGCGCGCTGGAGGCCTTGCCGAAAGGCGAGCGGGTGACGAGCGCGCTCGCGGTCGGCCCGACCACGCCGCTGGTGCTGCGCGGCGCGGCGCCGACCGTCGGCTGGGCCCCGACCGCGCTACCGCAAGCCGCCGACGACACCGCGATGCGGCTGCTCGATCTCTATCAGCACCGCGATCCGGCGCTGGCGAGCGCGCTGACGCAAGGCTTGCAGCTCGAGAAGCAGGTGCAGGGCGAGGAGATGAAGCCGAAGCCCGGGGCGGGCGGCGTGGCGGCGATGCGCCTCGTGGCGCGGGGCGCCGCGAAATTGATGGCGGCCGACGACGGCCCGAGGATCGGCGCGCTCGCCTTCGACGGCTGGGATACCCATGCCAATGAAGGCGGGCCGGTCGGCCGCCTCGCGCAACTGCTCGGCGGCCTCGACGGCGCGCTGGCGGAATTCCAGAGCGGCCTCGGCGCGCGCTGGCGCGACACCG
The DNA here is from genome assembly GCF_055264925.1 of Bradyrhizobium sp. KZN70725. NCBI lineage: Bacteria > Pseudomonadati > Pseudomonadota > Alphaproteobacteria > Hyphomicrobiales > Nitrobacteraceae > Bradyrhizobium > Bradyrhizobium sp. KZN70725. The sequence goes on along the minus strand of NZ_JBUYWT010000086.1, from coordinate 4,260 downwards.
TGATCGTGGTCGCGACCGAGTTCGGCCGCACCGCGCGCATCAACGGCACCGAGGGCACCGACCACGGCACCGGCACCATCGCGCTGCTCGCCGGCGGCGCGGTGAATGGCGGCCGCATGATCACCGACTGGCCCGGCCTCAAGCCCGCCAATCTCTACCAGGCCCGCGACCTCGCCCCGACCACCGACCTGCGCGCCGTGATCAAGGGCGTGCTGCACGACCAGTTCGGCCTCGGCGAGCGCGTGCTGGCCGATGCCGTGTTTCCGGACAGCGCCCCGGTAAAGCCGATGAAGGGGCTGGTGGCTTGACTTCCTCAACCTCTCCCCGCTCTTTGCGGGGAGAGGTCGGAAGCGACGCATCGCGTTGCTTCCGGGTGAGGGGCAGGGCAATGCGTGGCCGCAAGGAAACACCTATCCGACTCGCGAAAGGGCTGCGCGCCAATCAAACGGACGCGGAGACCGTGCTTTGGAATCGCATCCGCAATCGCCAGATTGATGGCCATAAGTTCGCACGGCAGGTGCCGGTCGGGAGTTACATTTGCGACTTCGTCTGCCGCGAGCGACGGCTCGTGATCGAAGTGGATGGCGGTCAGCACGCGGACTCAGCTGCAGACGTGGTCCGGGACTGGTATCTCACCGGGGAGGGCTATCGCGTGCTTCGCTTCTGGAACAACGATGTGCTCGGCAACGTCGAGGGTGTGTTGATTACAATTCAGACTGAGTTGCGCGGATAGATGCCCCTCACCCCAACCCTCTCCCCGTAAAGGACGGGGAGAGGGAGCGGAGAGAGTGCCGTTCGCTTCACGCCTTCGTTATCCCATCGATCTCCGCCATCTCCTCCGCGGAGAGCTTCCAGCTGATCGCCTTGGCGTTCTGCTCGATCTGCTCGGGACGCGTCGCCCCGGCGATGACGCTTGCGACTTGCGGGCGGGCGGCGAGCCAGGAGAAGGCGAGCTCGAGCATGGCGTGGCCGCGCTCCCTGGCAAACGCCTGCAGCTTCTCGACGATGTCCTCGTTGCGCGGCGTGACGTAGCGATCCTTCAGGGCCGGCGCCTTGGCGAAGCGGGTATCGGCGGGTGCAGCGGCGCCGCGCTGGTACTTGCCGGTCAACAGGCCGCTGGCGAGCGGGAAGAACGGCAGCAGGCCGAGATTGTATTGCTGCGCCGCCGGCAGCAGGTCCTTCTCGATGCCGCGCACCAGGAGGCTGTATTCGTCCTGGCAGGACACGAAGCGGTTCATGTTCATCTGGCGCGCGACGTACTCGGCTTCGGCGATCCGCCAGGCCGGGAAGTTGGAGTTGCCGATGTAGCGCACCTTGCCCTGGCGGACGAGATCGTCCGCGCGCGCAGCGTCTCGTCGATCGGGGTGAGCGGATCGTAGTCGTGCTGCTGGTAGAGATCGATATAGTCGGTCTTCAGGCGAGTGAGGCTCGCTTCGACCGCCGACATGATGTAGCGCCGCGAGGCGCCCTGCTTGGTGCCGTCGGTCGCCATCGGCTTGGAGAATTTGGTGGCGAGCACGATGTCCTTGCGGCGGTCGCCCAGCACGGTGCCGAGCACGGTCTCCGAGCCGCCCATGCCGGCATAGATGTCGGCGGTGTCGAACAGCGTGATGCCGAGATCGATCGCCTTGTGGATCACCTTGCGCGAGGTCTCGAGGTCGGTGCGCTGGCCGAAATTGTTGCAGCCGAGGCCGACCGCGGACACGCGCAGCCCGGAGCCGCCGAGATTACGAATTTCCATGAGACAATCCTGTGGGATAGGCGAGCGGTGCCGCGTATTGTGACAAGCACACTAGGGCCCGGCAAGGTGCCGTCCTACCGCCGATCACGCATGACGATGTCGCAAAATGAGATGCCGCAAAAAAAGCGGTCCCGGTCAGACGCGGCGACTGACGGGGACCGCTTGGCGAAGATCTGAGACGGGGGGCCTGATCTGCGCGAGCGGAAGCCTAGCCGGGCTTTGTAACGTGCCGGTGACACCTCTGTTCAATCCACAGGCCGCGAAGATCCGCTCAGACAATCTTGCGATAGATGACGAAGCCCGGCTTGTCTGCGACCTTGTCATAAAGCTGCATCGCGGTGTGGTTGGTCTCATGCGTCTGCCAGTAGACGCGTGGCGATCCCGCGAGCCTGGCCTGCGCGTAAACCCCGTTGATCAACGCGCGGCCAACGCCCTTGCCGCGTGCGGCTTCGCTGGTGAACAGATCCTGCAAATAGCAGGTTGGCGCGATCGCCGTGGTCGAGCGGTGAAACAGATAATGCGTCAGCCCGAGCAATCTGCCGCCGGCGTCGGCGACCAGCGCGTGCACCGGCTCATAGGCATCGAAGAAGCGTTCCCACGTCATCGCGGTGATCTCGGGCGCGAGCGCGGTCGGCCCGGATCGCTCATAGAAGGCATTGTAGCCGTCCCACAGAGGAAGCCACTGGGCGTAGTCGTCGCGGGTGACGAAGCGGATGGTGACGTCGTCGGCCATGGAGGATTCCTGGATGATCCTGCGTTGCGGGCGATGTCTCCGCACCGCTCGCAAGGTTCTACCGTCGCTATCTCGCAGGATCAATTGCGGACGAGGTCGCGCCTCACTCGGCGGCGCGCAGCAGCCGCGCCAGACGGCGCTCGCGCCCGGCGCGCTGGGCCCGATATTCATCGGCCTTGGCGGGATCGTCGGTGTGCCGCACGAGGTCGGTGACCGGCGTGTAGCTCAGCATGCGGCCGCCGTCCGGCAGTGCGGTGCAGCTGAAGCGCAGCACCTGGCCGTCGGCGAGGTTGAGATTGATCGGCGTGGAGTCGCCGGCGCGCATCATCGCGATGCGCTCGGCGATGAACGCGCTCAGCTCGTCTTCCGGCAGTTCATAGGCGCCGGTGTCGCGGCCGTGATACATCAGCGCGACGAAGGGCGGCTTGCTCTCGGCCTGCGCATCCGACAGCGCGAAATAGTCGCGGAAGGCGCGGTTGATGAATTCGGCGCGGGTGTCGGCGTCGAGCAGCACGATGCCGATGTCGACCTGGTCGAGCGCGGCTGCGAGCCGCTCCGCGGTGGCGTGATGCTGCTGGTCCGCGGCAAAGGCGTCGATCCATTTCTGCCGTAGCATTCCGGTGATCACGGCGGTGCCGGCCGCGGTCGCCGCCAGCATCAGCATCCGCGCGACGTCGGCGGTGTCGTAACCGGGCAGCGCGCGATGATTGAGGAAGAACAGCGCCGAGGCGGCCACCGCGATCGCGGCGGAGATCAGCCCGGAGGTGATGCCGCTGATCGAGCTCGCAAGCGCCACGATGCAGACGAACAGCGGCGCGGGATTGGGGACGGCGACAACGAGGCGATCGAGCAGGAAGGCGGCGGATGCCGTGATCGCCGTCAGGGCCGGACCTGAAATTGCACGCCAGTCGAACCGCATGCGCGTTCTCGCTATCTATCAAACGAACGATAAAGCCGCAGTTTGACGACAGGGCCGCAACCGCGCCGGCATTTCCGTCCCGACCGTTAAGCGGGCGTTGCGGGGGCCGAACCAGCTTTCGCTGCTTTCAAATCAAATGATATGCAGATCGGCACGGAACCCGGTTCCGTGCCTGCGGGTTACCGCGTGCTTTGCTTGCAAGAGGACATTCGATGCCCGCCATTTCGCCGTCGCTGCTGCCGATCCTGATGCTGTTCGCCTCGAACGTCTTCATGACCTTCGCCTGGTACGGCCATCTCAAGTTCAAGGATCATTCGCTCCCCATCGTGATCCTGGTGAGCTGGGGCATCGCCTTCTTCGAATACTGGCTGGCGGTGCCGGCCAATCGCTGGGGCAGCGCGGTCTACTCGGCGGCGCAGCTCAAGACCATGCAGGAGGTGATCACGCTGGTCGTGTTCGCCGCCTTCTCGGTGTTGTACCTGAAGGAGCCGCTGGGCTGGAATCACGCGCTCGGATTTGCCTTCATCGCCGCCGGCGCGTTTCTGATCTTCCACAAATGGGGCTAATGCTTCACCTCGCCCCGTGTGCGGGGAGAGGTCGGAACGCATCGTTAGATGCGTTCCGGGTGAGGGGGACTCTCCGCAAATGCAGCGATCTCCGAATACGCGGAAAGAGCCCCTCACCCCAACCCTCTCCCCGTAAGAACGGGGCGAGGGAGCACACTGCCGCCGCGGTTCGACCTGATCTCATTGCGCTTTAGTCTTACTGAGTCAGAAAGCCGCGATCTGGAGGGTTGAGAATCGCATATTAAGGGAGATTCAACGTGGTCGAGGAGGCCGAGATGGATCGCCGAGGGAGAGGAACCAG
>NZ_JBUYWT010000085.1:0-19978 GCF_055264925.1 Bradyrhizobium sp. KZN70725 | reverse complement strand
CGCGTGGCGATGACGGAAGGTCGGGTTCGCCCGGCGCCGATAGGCGTCAAACTTCTCGCAGAACCACGTGTAACCATAGCCGTCGGGATGCGCCGTCCGGTATTCCTGCCAAAGCAGCGTCAGCGTCACGCCCTTGCGCTTGAGCTCCTGCGCCACCCGCGGCCATTCAGGCTCGCTCAAGTCCTGCGGAGGCCGCCCGACCCGCCGGAACAGAGCCCGCTGCAACGCCGCCTCGCTCGCGTAAATCGGCGGTAACGGCCAGCTTAAGCCCGCCTCGCGTGCCCGCAGCAGGTAGGTGGCAACCGAGCTCTTGCTGATCTGCAGCCGCTCCGAGATCTCCCGAACCGACAGGTCCTGCTCGTACGTCAGCCTCAGGATCGATCGTAGGTGCTTCACAGTGGTTCGTTTCGCTTGCTTCCGTCTCGGCATTGCCCCTCTCAAACTCAGCTTGAGAGAGAACATTGCCTGAACGGCGCGCCCGAAAACCAACCTCCCGCAACTGTCCGCGATTTAGCGGAATCCCTGTCCCGGAATTACTGAAATCGCTGTCCGCGAATTACCGAAATCGGTGTCCGGAAATTGCCGAAACACGCATTCTGACGTCGGACGCTGAAGCGCTGCTTCTGGGCGCCGCCTATCGAGTGATCGATCTGGTGGGGCGTTTTGCAGATTGCTTTCGCGATCATCGCCGTCCGGACTTGATCGAGCATGCGATCGGGACGTTGGTCGGACAACGGGACTTTAGCATTGCACTTGGCTACGAAGATCTCAACGATCACGACGAGCTGCGGCACGACCCGCTGATGGCGGTGCTGGCGGGCAAGCTTAAGGCCAAGCGCGAGGACTGCGCGCCGGTGGTCGGCAAGTCGACGCTGAACCGGCTGGAGCAGAAAGTCGGCCCTGTGAGAAATGCGGGCTAGCCGTCTCAAGGAGCGCCCGGAATGCCACATCCTCCGGCGGACGGCGCGCATTTTGGCGAGGATGGAAATGAGCGGATATCTCAGAAAATTGCAGCCGACCATATTGGCACTATATGCTACGAAGCGATCAACCTCCTACCTTGAGTCATGGCGGAAAGCGCTGGTTGGGATAGGGATGCACGGTTCGGACTTTGATCTGCTGGAATCGCTCCCCAGTCATGCGCGAGCGCTGGCTGCGTCGCCTTATGTAGCGCAGTCAAGCCCGACAGACCTCGGTGCGGAACATTCCGAGCCGCTTCAAGCTGCCAAGTACGGCCTTGAACTTCAGGTAGCCTGCATAACGCGTTTCAGCCATACGCCGACCGCCCTGATTGACGCGTGCCGGCGTTGCATGAGGCTCGTCCGGATCTCTTACAGAATCGGTGCCATCCGCCTGCGACATGCCTTAGCCAAGCGAATTGGAGCCAACTACGGTTGTAAGATTCTGCGGCTTCTTCAAACTGGGACAATCGTCACCGACATCTCCGCATCAGCGGTTTTTCCCGCCATTTCATAGGCGCTTAAAAATGCGCGACAGAACGAGGCAGTCATATGACCATGAACCGACGGTGCTTTCTACGGACTACATTCGCTGAGGCGCAAATGACTTGCGGTTTTTTGGCGCCCGGTATTTTTGAATCGACCCTTCCTGCAGAAGGCGCTAATCCGCAGAGAGTTCCAATTCTCATGAGCCACGGCATTGATCGTGTGCCGCGCTCAACAGAAAATGGATTTCGATCACTTTCTGCGGTCGAGTTCGACGCACTCTACGGGATTGCACGAGAGCTCGGCTGCGAGACGATCGGCTACGATGAGCTCGAAAACTGGCTCAAGGGAACAGGCAATTTGCCTCGGCGACCATTGATGATCGACTTTGACCATCCGACGATCACGATGCGATACGAGGTCAACGACATCATGCAACGATATGGATTTCGGCCAACATTGTTTGTCAATACAGCCGGAATCGAGGCTCAGGCTAGGGGGCCACTCCTGAAAATTGAGGAGCGCCAATTCATGACCTGGGACGAAGTTGGCGATCTGCTCGAGGCAGGGTGGCGCATCGGGGCTCATACCGTGAATCATCCAAACCTGTCGGATTTGAGCGTACAAGATCCGACCGGAGCCAAGATTGTCGAGGAGTTGGACCAAAATAACGAAACAATCGAAAGGAGACTCGGGTTGAGTCCGCGGGACTTCGCGTACACGGGGACAAGCTTCAGTACCGAAGCGGAACGGGAGGTCAGGAAGCGTTATCGCTTTGGTCGGCTGTGGATAATCGGCAGCCAATATAATATGGACGGCAAACCAGCACGCGTGGCCGATGTGATGGGCATTGCAGGTGCTGATGAAGCTGACGGTGGTCCTCCAAAGGCGAGCCGATATATCACGCGCAACTCTAATCGTTACCGTCTACCCTCAATGGACACCAACTACCTTATCCACGATCAGGGTCCATTTCGCCGCTATCTCGAGGAAGCAAACGCATAAAGACTGCGAAAAAGTTTTTGTCTTTTCCCTGGGCTATTTGGTCGAAACAAGTCCATGGCAAAGTCCTCGTCACAGTAGGCCTCTGTCTGTCGTCTGAACAATTGAAAACGGGTAGTGTAGGGGGTGGCACCGGCAGCAGACGGAAATCCGGTTCTTGAGCTCAGAAGTCGAAATAGATAAACTTGGCTGAACCGCCTTGGCTCACCGCAATCGCGAGGGCCGAGGCCGTCAACAGAATTGCCCAGGCGACAGGCTTTTGGGATTTTCTAAGAGCCAGCCGAACTCTTGCGTGGTCATCAAATCGATGTGCCGCAAGAAATACCAGGAGAAGTACGAGCGGGTAGGCGTGCTCCGAAAGAAAAGCCCAAAGGCCGGTCGATGAACTGGTGAATGGCCCAGCGAGGACCTCATGTGCCGCCGTGAGATTCGGAGCCCGGAAATAGACCCAGGCGATCGTGACGAAGTGAAATGTGGTGATGATCCCGAGCCAGGCGGGCAACCTGGTGTTCGGCCAGGCGTGATTGCACAAATGATTGAGACCGATGCCGATACCATGCAGGCCGCCCCAGATGACGAACGTCCAGTTTGCTCCGTGCCAGAGCCCACCAATGAGCATGGTGATCATCAGATTGGCGAGCCGCCGGGCGCTGCCCTGTCGGTTGCCCCCGAGAGCTATGTACAGATAGTCGCGCAGCCAGTGCGACAATGTGATGTGCCACCGGCGCCAGAACTCGATGATCGATTTTGACGTATAGGGAGATCGGAAATTTCGGGGTAGGCGAATGCGCAAGAGATACGCCAGACCAACGGCCATATCGGTATATCCGCTGAAATCGCAATAAATCTGCATCGAAAAACCGTAGATCGCGAGCAGATCATCATACGCGCTGTGAGCGCCAGGCGCATAAGCGAGGTCGACATATGGTGCGATCCCGTCCGCAAAGATCAGTTTCTTGCAAAGCCCCAAGGCGAATAGGGAAGCGCCAAGAGTAAAGCCGGCATCGCGCGCTCTGTTTGCTTTCGTCAGTTGAGGAAGAAGTTCGTGAGGTCGTAGGATGGGCCCGGCGATCAGGTGAGGGAAAAACAACACATAGCCGAGAATTGCAGTGAGCCGCCTCTCGATCGGAAATAGTCCGCGATACACGTTGACCACATAGGCCGTGAGCGTGAAGGTGACAAAGGAGATGCCAAGCGGAAGCGCGAAGCGAAGTTTGTCACCGAAACTGCGTGGTGGTGCCGTCCTGAATGCCCCAGCGACGTCGTAAATCAAGAAGTGCGCGTATTTGAAAGCTACAAGCGGTGTGAACAGGACGGCCAGGAGCATGAAGAGCCGCCACTTTCGAGCGTTCGGAGCCTTGGCTTGCTCGATCCACAGTACACCGCCCCACGCAATGGTACTTAATAGATAAGGAAGCCAAAAGTATTCGGGTTTCCACCAAGCGTAGAATACGGTGCTTCCAAAGATCAAAAGGTAAAGTCGATACGGCGGCGGCGTCAGGAGATGGGCGCTGAAGTAGAGAGCGAAGAAGAGGAAAAAGACCGGATCGGAAAAAAGCATCGCCTTCGCGTCCCGGTTATTGATCGAGAGCGGGAAGAATGGCGTCCGCCATTAGCTTGTGACCTAACGCGTTGGGGTGTGGGTCTCCCGGCATAGCCCAGATTTGTTCTGGAGAAAGCCTTCCAAACGCGGGCAACAAATCGACGAATTTGTATCCGTCCGCTTGCGCAATTGAGCGAATCTTGTCGTGAATGAATCCAAACGGATAATCTTTTAGGTTGTGAACATCCGGCGTCATGGCCAGGTATAGGCGAATATTCTTCTTGCGGGCGTAGTCGGCCAGTTGACGAAGTTGCCGCTGCATTTCGATGAAGCCCGGCTGATCATCGCGATAGACGTCTTGATAGTGTTCAACCAGTGAGCGCTCTCCAGATTTGTTCAGAAGTCTGGTGACGGCGATCCAAATCGTTACCGCTAGCTCACTATGTCTTAGAAACCAATTGCCCGCAGTTGGATCGAGCTTCTCAGCATCACGAAGAAAGTACTGCACGACGATATCGGTCGGCTCCAACCCCTTAAGCTCGCACAAAAAGCGCTGTACGTATCGTTCAGCGTTGTAGTTGCCGACGCCCCCGTTTAGCACCTCGACACTTTCGCCCTGCTCGTGCAGCGCTGCCTCGATGCGGGAGGTAATCGTTTTGCGTTCGGGCACCCCCCAGCCAAGCGTGATCGAGCCGCCCAGAAACAGGATGCGACGGTTGACCTGATTGCGGGGCAAAACCGGACCCCCACGCAACTTCCACTCGTTTGTCCGGATCTGTACGGACTGGAGAATCGCAGAGGCATTCTTGATGTGATCGTGACCAAGCTCAGGTCGCGGGCTTGGAGCCTTTAGCTCCCGGGCGTATCGCCACATCTCGATATCGTAGTTCTTCATTGAGCTGTTCTTGAGCCGCAAAACCCCTTCCGCCGCGAGCACCGATGCTGCCAACGAAAACATAAACAGAAGTGCCGAGAGCAGAAATTGCTTACGCATTCAGCCGAGACCGCTTAAGGAGTAGCTCATACGGCGACCTACTAAAGCGATGATTAAAGCACTGACATGGATATAAACACTACCTCCTCTGGCAGGTATATTTGGAGAGTCTAAGCGGAGCTCTGCGGCCCTTTTGATTGACGCTTGACGTCTACTTGAGCCGCGTGGCGCGACGCCCCGGCTTCCAAATTCCGAACAATGCGTCGCATCAGCGCGCCGCCGGCGACAAGCCGCCCGGCAACGGCCGACGGATCCGATGTTATCACCACCAGCTCACGCGGATATGGAAGAAATGGCTCGCGCGGCGTGGTCGCCACAGGAATCTGCCGTGGTCACGCTTCCGGGCCATGCTCGCGCGACGCCCGCTGCCGACAGCCAAGATCGTCCACCACCAATATGCCGTCCCGTGAGCGAACCTTACGCGCGAAGAACCGGATGCGGGTAACCCGCTCGTCCGGGTCTGTGAGGGGCGGGATGGCACCATCTCCAATACTCGGCAGAATGCTAATGTGACTCCATCATTGCCGCGATCGCATCGCGCCAGCTTGTTATAGGCGGCATATCCGATGGAGTGGACGCCCCGACGGCATCGATTGTGCCAAGATGTGGTTGTTCAAACCCGGTAAGGAGGACGTCCGTGGACAAGGTTAGCATCATTGGTTTGATTTGGCCAAGAACGTGTTCCAGGTCCACGGGGCTGGCAGGATGGAAGGACCGTTCTGCGTAAGAAACTCCACCGTGGCAGATTGCTCGAGTTTTTCGCCCAGTTGCCGAGGTGTGTGGTCGCGATGGAGGCCTGCGCCAGCACCCATTATTGGGGACGGGACTTCGGTAAGTTCGGCCACGATATCCGGCTGATCCATCCCTCGTACGTGAAGCCCTTCGTTAGGCGTCAGAAGAACGATGCAGCGGATGACGAAGCGATCGCCGAAGCCGCGTCTTGACCAACGATGCGCTTTGTCGGCGTCAAAGCGCCGAGAAGCAAGCTTCTTCCATGGCGTTCAAAGTTCGTGATCTCTTGGTTCGACAGCGTGCACAGGCGATTAATGCCTTGCGCGGGCATCTTGCGGAATACGGGTTGATCGTGGCTCAGGGCGTGAGACATATCTCCCGACGGGCTGGCAACATATCCGGACCTGCCTGATCTGGCTCGCAGCGTTTGCCAAAATCTCTTGAAGCATGTGGAATCTCTGTCGGAGCAGGTTGCAGAGCTGGAGAAGGGACTGCGGGTGCGCGCGAGACAGGACGAAGTCGCCTCTCGACCATTCGGGAATCGGCGCAATCTCCGTTACAGCGATAGAGGCCTTGGCGCCGTCGGCCGAGACCTTTTCCAAGGAACGAGATTATGCGGCCTGGATTGGTCTCACGCCCAAACAGATTTCCTCTGGAGGCAAGGATAGGCTTGGCAAAATCTCCAGGATGGGCCGGCGAGATCTCCGGCCTCCTTGTGCTTGGCGCGACCGCCGTTGTGCGATGGGCAAGACGCTATGGATCACCAACAGGATCATGGCTGGCGAGAATGCTCGAAGAAGCCACCAAAGCTGATCGTGCGTATCGCCTGGGCTTGATGGTCCGCGGTGGCGCTTACCAAGCTCCAGCGTCTGGCGCTGCCTAAACGCAAGGCCAGAAGCCGAGAGACGTCGGGAATGTGGTGAGGTCTAACGGAGGATTGTGGGCAATCGGCCAGGGCTTGGATTGGAAGAATCAACAGGTAGCTGAGTGCCAGCGTGCACGCGTAACGCGGCGCTGATCGCGCATCTCGAGTTGCGGATCGAGAAACTCAAGCGCGAACTATATGGGCAGCGCTCCGAGCGCACGACGCGGCTGATCGAACAATTGGAATTGGAGCTTGAAGAACTCGCCACCACGCGAGCGAGGATGACCTTGCCGCGCGGGCCGCCGCGGCGAAAACCCAGAGCGTGCACGCCTTCCGCGCACGCGGCCGGTACGCAACGCGCGGCGCAACGGGTTGTCTGCGAGCCAGTTGTTCACGTGGCGCCGGTTGGCGCGCGAAGGCCGGCTGAGCGGGGAAGCGTGCCGGCGCTTCTTACTGTGGAGATCACCTCTACGACCGCCCCGCCATTGGCGTGTGCACCGAGGCCGTAGTCTTTGTCGCCTGCGCGGCGCACAAAGGCCGGAACGATCAAAAACGAGAAGATGCAACTACCGCGTTGCCCTGAGTTTGAACGGACGAACCGGCGCGCGCGGCTGCGAATTTGCGGTGAAGCGGAGCTGAATGCCGTTCCACTGCTTTGCGAGGCCTCGGGCCACTTGGCGCTTATCTGGGACCGTGGCCGAGCCACTGTTGCCTATCGGAGGCCCGAACGCGCGCCGAAGGCGTGGCGCAGCCCCTCCAGCGACGCAGCTACCAGCCATTCAATCAGGCGCTTGCGTCTTCAACCAATTGTCGAATCTTCGACAATGTTGGACATGAGACGCACCCCGCAGTCAGAGTGATCGTATTGTTCTGACGCGATTTTATCCTTTGGCACGACGCATGCAAGGCTATCCGCAAACGCGCTGCGCTGAGAAGAAATCATCGTCGAACAATGTAGCAGGGGGATAGCATGAGAGTCCCAGCCAAATTGCCGTCCAATCGACGCTTCGGCCTCACATTCTGCGCCGTATTTCTTGCGTTGGGCGCATACGCGGCCGTCAAGGGACGCGTCGCTCCGGCTTACGTGTCGCTCGTTGCGATCAGTGTCGCATTTGGCGGCATAGCATTGACCGTTCCGCGAATTCTCGCGCCGCTCAACTTACTCTGGTTCTACTTCGGCGAGTTGCTAGGACGAATAGTCAGCCCGGTGGTTCTGGGTATCATTTATTTCGGGCTTCTCGCACCGATTGCCTTCGTCGCTCGCTTGCTCGGGCGCGACGAGCTTCATTTGAAGCGACGACCGGTCGCAAGTTACTGGATCGGTCGTAACCCGCCAGGTCCGATAGGTCATTCCTTCACAAACCAGTTCTGAGGCGCAGATGTATCTCTTCATCACTGAACTCTGGGCTTTCATGCGAGTACGCAAAAAGATGTGGCTCGCACCCGTGATTGCTCTCATGGTCGTCATAGCCGCTCTGCTCGTTCTGGCACAAGGCTCTGTCATTTCGCCGTTTGTTTACGCGCTGTTTTGACCAATGAATATCCTGGGCATCTCAGCTTACTATCATGACTCTGCCGCTTGTCTCGTCTCAGACGGCGAACTAGCAGCGGCCGCCCAAGAAGAGCGCTTTACGCGAAAAAAACACGATCCAGGCTTTCCTGCCCATGCGGCTCGTTACTGTCTCAGCGCCCGAGGGCTGTGTCCAGCCGACGTCGACTATGTCGTCTTCTATGACAAGCCCTTTAGCAAATTCGAGCGGATCTTTGAAACCTATCTAGCGTTCGCGCCAAAGGGATTTAAGAGCTTCGCAACGTCGATGCCGGTCTGGCTGAAGGACAAGCTGTTTCAAAGAACGCTGATTGCGGAGGCGCTGAACGAACACCTTGGGAGTGATACTGATTGGTCGAGTCGACTTCGCTTTTCAGAGCATCATCTCAGTCACGGCTCCTCGGCGTTCTTCCCATCGCCATTTCACGAGGCCGCAGTGTTGACGATGGATGGCGTCGGAGAGTGGACGACAACCTCTCTTGCAATCGGTAAGGGAAAGGAACTATCGGTCTACAGGGAGATCCACTTTCCACATTCTCTTGGTCTGCTGTACTCAGCGTTCACCTACTACATCGGGTTCAAGGTAAACTCCGGTGAGTACAAGGTCATGGGATTAGCGCCCTACGGCGAGCCCAAGTACGCGCATCTGATAAAGGAGCACCTGATCAACATCAAGGAGGACGGGTCCTTCCACCTGGACATGAGCTTCTTTGATTACTGTACCGGACTAAAGATGACCAATGATCGGTTCGATGTGCTATTTGGTGGTCCGGCCCGACGCCCGGAAAGTACGTTGACGCAGAGGGAGATGGATCTGGCAGCCTCCATTCAGGCCGTTACCGAGGAGGTCGTCTTAAAGCTTGCAAGAGAAATCCGGACCACAACCGGGCAGAGAAATCTCTGCCTCGCAGGAGGAGTAGCGCTTAATTGCGTTGCGAACGGGAAGCTCCTGCGCGAAGAGCTCTTTGACAATATCTGGATTCAGCCGGCTGCTGGCGACGCCGGCGGCGCAGTGGGCGCAGCGTTCGCTGCCTATCATCTGATGCTTGAAAATCCCAGGAGCATCCATTCGGGCGACAGCATGAACGGCGCGTATCTCGGCCCAGAGTTCAGCCAGCGGGAAATCGAAGAGAGTCTCGGAAAGGCCGGCGCGGTATTCACGACCGAATCGGACGGAGAACTGACTAACAGTGTCGCACGCGCTCTCATCGACGGCAAGGCGGTTGGGTGGATGCAGGGGCGGATGGAGTTCGGCCCACGAGCGCTCGGCGCCCGCTCCATCATTGCTGATCCCCGCTCACCGACTGTCCAGAAGCAGCTAAATATCAAGGTGAAGTATCGCGAGTCTTTCCGTCCATTTGCACCGAGTGTTCTCCACGAGGACGCGTCGCAATGGTTTCAGCTAGAGTCCGACAGCCCATATATGCTCTTTGTGGCCGACGTGATGAAGACGAAGCAGCTGCCAATGTCAGAAAAGCAAAGGCAGCTATTCGGAATCGATAAATTGAACGTCGCACGATCAGACATTCCAGCCGTCACACACGTGGACTACTCGGCGCGGGTGCAGACGGTGCATCACGAGACGAATCCGCGGTTTCATAGGTTGATATCGAAGTTTAAGGAGCTGACCGGGTGTCCCGTTCTCGTGAATACGTCGTTCAATGTGCGAGGTGAACCGATCGTTTGCACTCCGGAGGACGCATTCCGCTGCTTCATGGGAACGGAGATTGAGCTCCTTGCCATCGGCAATTCGCTCTTATGCAAGGAAGACCAGAGCAGGGCGCTGATGAAAGAGTATCGCAGTTCCTATGAACTGGATTAGAAGGTGAGGCGGTCAAATTTCGTGCGCCTCGCCATCGTGTTCTATCTCTCCCGCGCAGAGGACGCATCTTGAGGCAGTCATCCACATCCACTTGGATCTGAAAGCAAAGAAACGTAATGATCGGAATGCAGCTATGGAAGACAATAATGCGCTAACAAGAACCGCGGCGAGGAAGAGGGTTATTCGTTTAGCGGCCCTGTTACATGGAGCATGGGTAGTCCTTGGCCTTGTTCTTCTTTTATTGACGTTTCTGGAAGCGTCGCTGACCGCCCATTATCAGAGAGCCGATAGAAATGAAATTCAAAGTGCCATTAAGTCTAAAGCCAATTCTGGCGTATACGCAGATGCCGACTTGACAGAAAAGTTCTTTAGAGAACTCATTGAGGTTAGGCATTGGCCCTTGCCGTGGGCTCCATATACGCAATCGCGCGAGGCGGACTATATGGGCAAATTTTTTACGGTAAATGAAGGTATCAGAAGAACGTGGAATCCTGAGGCAATCAACGATGGTAAGAGCGCCGGGCTAAAGATATTCTTTTTTGGGGGATCCACCATGTGGGGGTGGGGATCCAGCGACGATTTCACCATTCCCTCTCTTGTCGCCAAAAGGCTAGCCGAAAATGGAGTCGACGCTATTGTCACAAACTATGCAGTCGGCGGGGATGTAACCACTCAAAGCTTGATTCGATTCATTCTCGAACTAAGAAGGCAAAACGTTCCTGATTTTGTGGTCTTTTACAGCGGACTGCTTGACGCGTTTTCCGCATGTTATGAGGGAAAACCGGGCCTTCCGGTTGGCAGCTCAACTGTCGAGCGAATAACTTCTGAGAAAGAGGCAAAAGCGCGTATAAAGATAAATCTAGAAAACTTTGCGCTGATGAGGCTGCTCACTGGAAAGGAACAGCCCATGGTTTGCTCGAACGACTTAGACCTGCTGGCCGACGGAGCTCTGGATGTTTATCTAGGGAATGTCCGCTTTGTAGAGGCTATTTCAAGGAGCCTGTCCTTTAAAGCATTGTTCTACCTTGAGCCGCAGCTGTCGGATAAAACACAGAGGACAAAATATGAAGAGGATCAGCGTCTAGGATTGGAGAAACGGAATCCAGCCGGAAATCTTTATGGTCTGATGAGAAGCAAGTTGGTCAAGAGAGTACATGAGAGTCTGGGTCGGAACGCGATTCATGACTTACGTACTATTTTTTCCGATGTTGCCAACCCAATTTACGTGGACGGCTGGCACTATGGCGAGGAAGGGAATGAGCGGATATCTAGGAAGATTACAGCCGACATATTGGCCTTGTATGCTCCAGGAGGTGAGCAACACCGGCCGCGGTAGCGCACGCCCCCCCCGACGATGTTGAGGATGCGGAAGCGCCGGCCGTTGGCGAACTGGTCGTGGACGAAGTCCAGCGCCAGCGTGCATTGGGCTCGGCCTCCGCCTGGATCGAGGCCTGCATTCCCACGGCCTTGCGGCGGGCTCGTCGCTTGCGGAGCCCTTCCTCCCGATAGATCCGGTTAATCCCCGATGGCTCGCCCTCAGCTGCAGCAAGACGACCAGCCGGCGGTAGCCGAAACGCCGCCGCTCGTTGGCGAGATCGCGCAACCGGCCGCTCAGAGCTGTGTCTGGAGATCGGCTTAAGCCGTAGCGGTCATCTTCCGGTCCGGCCGACAATCGAACATGCCCGCCGTTCCGACAGGCTCATGACGGCCTGCAGATGCGCGACCGCAGCGCGCTTAGCAGGCGGTCCCAAGCATTTTTTTGAACGAAGCTCGCGAAAGGCAACCACATCGAGCATCTGCTCCGCCAAGACCCTCTTCAACTTCCCGTTCTCCTCTTCCAGCGCCTTCAGCCGCTTGGACTCAGAGACGTCCATGCCGCCGATGGTGGCTTATCGCTTCGAAGACAGCCGCTCCGGCGAATGCGCGGGCCGGCACCTCAATGGTTATCGCGGCATCCTGCAGGTGGATGGTTATGCCGCCTATAACAAGCTCGCGCGATCCGATCGCGGCAATGATAGCATCACATTGGCGGGCTGCTGGTCACACTGGTGCCGACCCCGTCTGCACTCAACAATACGATCTCGGCTCGCCAAACCTGCTTCTGCGGCGCATTGCGATCCCGCACGAGCGCCTCCAGCCGCAGGAGATCAGATGGGCTAACAGTGATGGAAATACCGGTGCGCATGCGCCAGATTCGCATGCAATCGGCCACGGCGGAATCCCTTCCGGGATTCAAATGTCAGATTTGATCCACTAGGGGGTGATCGGCGGCGGGTGGGCAGCGGGGTTTATCTTCAACTGAGTAGACGTACGCCTATATGATCCGGGTACTAGCGTCCGACCTCGCCGTCATTTACGAACTCGTTGACCGAGGGCTTCAGATGACCTCGATCGACGGCACGAAACTCACTGTGCGCTACCCGATGCGGGCCATTGGGAGTTGGGTCTTTATAGGCTCAAGGCTATCGCGAGTATCGCGAGGGACCGATTCGGATATGCTTGACCTCCAAAGTTGCACTTCGATAGTTTGCAGCGTAACCGCACCATCGCTCAATTAGGTGAATTGGCTAATACGCCAATTCACCAAGTCCTTCATAGAAATCGAGCGCTTCGGGATTGGCCAGCGCTTCCTTGTTGTTGACCGTCCGGCCATGCACCACGTCCCGAACCGCCAGTTCGGCGATCTTGCCGGACTTGGTGCGCGGAATGTCACCGACCTGAATCACCTTGGCGGGGACGTGGCGCGGCGAAGCGCCGGTTCGGATGCGGGTCTTGATCGTCTTCTCCAAGACATCATCGAGTTTCAGGCCGTTTACGAGGCGGACAAAGAGAATGATGCGCACGTCGTTGTCCCAGTCCTGGCCAATACAGATGGCCTCCGCTACTTCTTCCATCTGCTCCACCTGGTTGTAGATTTCCGCAGTGCCAATGCGCACGCCGCCCGGATTGAGTGTCGCGTCGGAGCGGCCATGGATGAGGATGCCGTCGTTCGCCGTCCATTCAGCGAAATCGCCATGGCACCAGACATTCTCGAAACGCTCGAAGTAGACGGCCCGGTATTTCTTCCCCTCGGGATCGTTCCAAAACATGACCGGCATCGAGGGGAAGGCTTTGGTGCAGACGAGTTCACCCTTTTCACTGCGCACCGGCCTGCCGTCATCGTTCCAAACGTCCACCGCCAGCCCCAGGCCAGGTCCCTGGATCTCGCCGCGCCAGACCGGTTTCAGCGGATTGCCAAGCACAAAGCAAGAGACAATATCAGTGCCGCCGGAAATCGAGGCCAGATGAAGGTCGCTCTTGATGCTTTCGTAGACAAAGGAAAAGCTCTCCGGCGAAAGCGGCGAACCTGTCGAAGTTATAAGGCGAAGCTGCGAAAGATCATGGCTTTCCTTCGGCACGATGCCGGCCTTGCGGACCGCATCGACATATTTTGCCGAGGTTCCGAACACCGCGAACTTCTCATCCTGCGCGTAGTCGAACAGCACCTTGCCATCCGGCGCAAAAGGAGAACCGTCGAAAAGACAGAGAGTCGCGCCGCCGGCAAGGCCGGAAACAAGCCAGTTCCACATCATCCAGCCGCAAGTGGTGAAATAAAAGAGCTTTTCGCCGGGTTCGAGACTGCAATGGAAGCGATGCTCTTTCAGGTGCTGAAGCAGCGTGCCGCCGGCCGAATGAACGATACATTTCGGCACCCCGGTTGTGCCGGAGGAAAACAATATGCAAAGGGGGTGCGAAAACGGCAGGCGCGCGAACTCCACCTCCTTTGCTGTAAAGGGCCCAATGAAATCGGCCAGCGTGCGGCCATCGGAAAGCGAAGCCACGAGCTCGGACGCCCCACCCGCATAGGGTATGACGAGAACCGGCGCTTTGAGTGCGGCTGACACTGCCCGCACCTTGTCGGCAACCTCCTGAAGCCTGCCGTTGTACCAATAGGCATCGCAGGTGATGAAGAGCTTTGGCTCGATCTGGCCGAAGCGGCCGAGCAGGCCCTGTTCGCCGAAATCCGGCGAGCAGGAAGACCAGATCGCGCCGATTGAAGTTGCGGCCAGCATACAGCCCACGCTTTCCGGGATGTTTGGCAACATGGCAGCGATACGATCGCCGCTTTCGATACCGAGGTCCCTGAATGCCTGCTGCAGCCGGGAGACCTCCTCGCGCAGTCTATCCCACGACCAGCGGTAGCTTACCTTGTCCTCGCCGCGGAAGATCAGCGCATCGCCCGATCCGCTGCGTGACAATAGATTCTCGGCAAAGTTGAGCACGGCATCAGGAAAAAAACGCGCAGCAAGCATATCGTCGCCGTGGATTAGCGCACGGCCACCGCGCTCGCCCTTGACACCGCAATAATCCCAGACCGCCGACCAGAAGTCGCCTGGCTCAGCGATCGACCAGGCGTAAAAGGCGTCATAATCTGGAAAGCTCCTGTCGAACGCGTGGCCATATCGATCGGCGCACCAGCCCATGAAATGAAAGAGCGGCGTTTTCTGCTGCACCTCCTTCGATGGTGCCCACAGATACGAATTTTGCTTCATCCGATACAACTCCACGAGACTATCGGGGTTCGAAATTGGAAATGGAGTGCCTTCTGGAGTGCGGGCAGGATTTCGAAACGATCGCCGACAGTGCCAAGACCTGAAAGATCGGTGCTTCCTCGCCTTGATGGCGTGCGCGACTGCGCGCAAGGCCGGCTAGGGTCGCGGTCGGCTCTGGAAACGACTTGCGGCCGTTGCTCGGCGCAATTCCACTCGCGACGAGCAACGCTATCGGTGATCGTGATATACTCGGAGAGGCACTTCCTAACCACAGACACTTGCACCGAGATCGATAGTGATGCACTCGCCATTGATCCCGGAGGCACAAGGGCTCGCAAGAAAACCAATAGTTGCCGCAACCTCACGGACGTCTACGAAGCGATTACAGGGCTGCGACTCGCGGAAAAGTGCCAAGATCTCGTCAGTGCTAACGCCTCGGTTTTTCGCCTGAATCTCCAGCTGGTACGCATCAGCCCCGTATCCATCCAGCCTGGCACGACGGCGTTGACAGTAAGGTCGTGAGCGCCGTCCTCCAGCACAGCAGTGCGGACCAAGCCAAGAACTCCGTACTTCGCGGCACAGTACGCTTCCTTCTGGCGGCCACTTCCCGAAGCTAGCCACCGATGCCGTAACGACAACGCGACCACCGGGGGACCATGTGAGAGCGGGCCACGCCGCCTCCAGCGCGTAGAATGGTCCATCCAGCATCACGGCTTTAAGACAATCCCATTCGGCGTCTGGAAGCTGATCGAGCGGTGCCTGAACTGACAGTCCGGCATTCAACAGGAGGATGTCTAGACGTCTGGCGGTGGCAACTACATGGGCGATCATGTCCCGATTCCCGCTCGCAGTGACGAGATCCGCGTGGAAAACCCCCTGGCCAACGACGTCCGCACCACGCACGTCCGCTCCGCGCTCAGATAGTTCAGCCACAATGGCTTTCCTAAGCTCTCCCGCCGCTCGCCGGTCACGACTCGGCCCTCCAGCGACCATCCACGCGAGTGGGACCGCTGCTTGTGGCTTTCACAATCCAACTTGGCCATTTCTTTCTCTCCCACGCGCTACGCGATCACCATTATCCAACAGAGGCTCATGATCGTAGAGGCGTATGCTCGTGATAGGGCGCATCGGGCGGGGCACAACCTACGAGCTCGGTGCATTCGAACAGGATGGCTGCGACGTTCGCGGGCGCGGAACGAAGTAGCGCAATCGGGCAGGCGACATCCGGCCCGATAGCGTTTGACGTCAGGTGGTGATAGCGGACGCATTGTTGCACCGTGCCGGTACGTGCCCCCATCGATGCCGAAGATCACGACTCTCGCCAGCCCGATCGGATCCTCGATACAAGCAGACCATTGCCACAATGCGTCGACTTGGCAGTCGCGACCGCGAGCTTGGTGGCGGTTCGCAACTGGCGGAGCAAGGTAGTTAGCAAGGGCAGGCTTATCGCGAGGGAGGACCTTCATCGCCGGGTCGCTGCTGCCTAGTACCGGATAAGTAGCCGAAGCGTCCGCTACTGCCTCCGAGATGATCGGGAAGTCGAACGTGACCGCGTTCAATGAAAGAAAGCGGCAACTGCGGAAGAGTGCTGGTGGGTGGCAGCTCGCGTTCGAAGTCAGGCATTCGGAGGGAGCAAGGGACCTGCATTTCACCAATAAAGAATATGATGGAGCCCGTGTTGAATTTCACCGAAATGTGAGCCGGTGTAGCAGAAGTTATGCGATAAATAGGGCAGGAGAGGAGTTTTTCTGCATCAAGCAAGGCTTCAGTTCAGACTGAAGAGGCTGGACAAGCTCGCCGATGGGACCGAGCGGCAGGGTTCGCCTTCCAACCCTCTCCGGCGGGGTTACTGACTTGTTTCTGCAGAACACTTACTATCAGATCTTGTTTGGAAAACAGCCGGAACTCGTCTTCGCATTGAGCCTTAGCGTGTACTACGTTATCTCCTCACGCATAGCCAGTCTGTGCAAGCGCAAGAAGTTCGTGAACATCACGTCGCCTTCTTCTAAGCACCGATTCTGGGTGGAGCTGAACGCCAAATGTTGGTTGATGGCCGATGTGCGAGGGCCATGATACGCCTCCTCTGAACGCGCTGTCACAGATGCGGCCGATCGAACTCGGCAACGAGAGAATGATAAAATCCATGCAAAGGGGCGGACGGAAGTCCTTGAACAGACCTCGGCCATTATGAGTTACGTGGAAATGCTACGGCGTGGCCGCCTTGTCTCACGTGACGGGACGTTGAAGACATAGGCTGATGACTTGCAACCCTATGTCAAAGGTCGCGGGATCGACGTAGTTTCGTGGGGTGCGCGGCGCTGTTGGACGCTGGACGAGAAGCAACGCATCGTGGCAGAGAGTTACGCCGCTCCGCGACAGGTTTCGGCGACAGCGCGAAGGAACGGCTATCTGCGAGCCAGGATCTTAAGGCGCGCACCGCCGATACCGATGCGCGCATCGAGCTGCTGACGCAGATCCTGAAGGCCTTCGACCGCGCCCGGTTCGGCCGACGATCGGAAAAGCTTGGCTCGGCAAACGGCGACGATGAACCGCATGTCTTTGTCTTGAGGAGATCGGGATCGGTATCGCTGCGATCAAGGCCCAGCGCAAGCGCCTCAGGGTCGACGTGCGCATCCACCCGGATGCGTCGCCGTTGCCAAACGGCCGGTCATCGCGAACATAAGTCCAGATCCGGCCGGTAACCGTCTTAAGCTTGGCCAGTACCGGCAGCGTGGGGTGAGTAGGCCGGAGGGATTTCACCTCCAGCCTCTCGCAGAACCGGGCGTGAGACTCTCGCCTCACCCGGCTCCCATCAGGCAAGCTTGCCGCCATCGCCGAGTTGCCAATGCACAAAGAGCCTGCGCTTCTCACGCGCGATCTTCTCCAGGAAGAGACGCGCGCGTCCTAAACGGTGATGGAAGCGCTTGTACTTTCGCTTCAGCCAAATAGCTAACGTCTGGTTGATGTAGCGTGCCAAAGGATAAAGCGCTGAGCGCGTGTATTGCCCATAATAAGCGATCCACCCCCTAACCATCGGGTTTAGCTCGCGAGCAATATCGTCCAGCGTCACCTCGGTTCGCCTGCGAAGTTTCAAGCCTCGGACCGTCGCCCGCATGCCGTTCAGCCCTGGTTTGCTGACCGCTGGGGTGAACCCACAGAACATCTTCTGCGAATGCGGCCCCAGGACCGATCGTGCCCGGAAGCAATAACCGAGAAAATCAAACATGACCGTCTCGCTTTTACCTCGGCGTCGATCATCCTTGCAGTAGACGATCCTCGTCTTCGGAGGATGCAATTCCAGGCGGCACTCCGCCAGCCGAGCCTGGAGCGCTTCGCGAACGCTTTGCGCCTCCATCTCATTCCGACAATGTACCAACCCGTCATCCGCATACCGACACCACCTGAGATCGGGGAACATCCGTGCCATCCAGAGATCAAATGCATAGTGCATGAAGAGGTTGGCGAGGATCGGGCTCACCACGCCCCCTTGTGGGGTACCGCGGCTTCGCTCGATTATCGTTCCATCCTCTTGCACCATCGGCACTGTCAGCCATCTTTCAATGTAGAGCAGCCCATGCGCACGTCACATGTTTCCGGACGGCCCGCAGCAGAAGCTCGTGGTCGATATTGTCGAACAGTCCCTTGATGTCGAACTCCAGAACGCAATCGTACTTCCAGCACCGCTGTCGCGTCACGCCTACGGCATCGAGAGCCGATTTACCGGGTCTGTAGCCGTAAGAATCTGCCAGAAAGATTGCGTCGAGAGCCGGCTCAATCAGTTGTTTGACAACCGTCTGTGCCACGCGGTCTGCCACAGTGGGCACCCCGAGGATCCTTTGGCCCCCACTCTTCTTTGGAATGGAGACGGCGCGAACAGGCGGCGGGAAGTAAGCGCCTGAGCTCATTCGATTCCAAATCTTGTAGAGATTGCTCTTCAAGTCGGACTCGAACTGCTCAATCGTCACTCCGTCGACACCGGTTGCGCCACCATTGGATCGCACCTGCAGATATGCTTCGTACACCTCTCTCTTGTCGATGTTGAACGGTTTGCCCGGCTGGTTCACCGTCGTCCTCCTGTTGTCAGTTGCGACGATGGCCAGCCCACCTGATCCGATCCCTTCGCTCCGGCCCCATTACGAGCCTTCGTCGCTAATACGGATCGGTCCGTCCCAGTGCTCCGCGTCGGTAATCTCGCCTCGCGGTCTTCTCCGCTTGTGCTTCTCCCTTTCCATCGGAGCGACTGGTTCCTGCAGTTCCGCGGCAGCGCATGCATCCGAGTCACGCCCCCTCAACGCCGGTCGCCGCCCGCCCGGTCATCAGGCTTCCGGCGGGCTCATCCCAGAGGGACGACACACCTCTGGTTTTGACGACGATTTCCACGTTACGACGGTTCATCGGCGGGTTCATTTTCATTCGTCTCTCGGACGCCTATCCGTTCGGGTATTCCCGACCGTTAGCTTCAACGCTCACGACCGCGCCTCTTAAGCGAAGCCGCTTGAAGTGATTTGAGACCTACTCCTGAAAGTCGATCCCGAGGGGCCTACCCTCATCGCTGCCACAGCTTGTGCACACAGATTTTCAGATCATCTCGATCATCCTTTCTGTGTGCTTCTGCAGCACACTATCGTCGGCGTGGATGCGTTTCGCGCTCGTGACGTGGATCCAGATGACCTCAATAATGGGAGCGAGTGCTACCACGCAGGCGCCGATCCGATCCGCTAGCGCTGGTCGAGGCAAGCCGAGCGCAGCGATCTCACGGTCGTGGAGCATCTTCGACGTGATACTGCTTTGAACTCGCGGTCTGTCGGTGAATCGGATTATTTCGAGCGCCATGGTGGCCGCTATCGGCACTGGAGACGTATTTCTCTTCAAAGCGCGGCGCTCGAAAAAACCAGGAGGGCTCCGACAGCTGAAGCCGGTGCATCACTGCACCACCGGCCAGAGCACGCATGATGCCGCACGATGCACTGATGTGCCGCCCGCGACGTGTCATAGCCAAGTAGTCGTTCAAGCTCGGCGAAGGCGACTGGCGTTACATGAGGTTCCATCTGGTCATGCCCGCCTTGTCCAGTTGACTACGGCGATGTTGGGAATCCAACGACCCGCAGCGTCATTCCAAGAGCAGCCTGCTAGTTACACGTGTTTTTTCTCGTCAGGCAAGCCGCGTACTGGATTCCGCGAGTGGCACGCCGATTGCTGGCATGACGACTGTCGCAGCCTAGGCGTTCGCAGCGGCCCTGTCGCCAGCAGCTCTCGATGAAAAATCGCTCGATTCATCCTGGTCGCTGACGAGTTTACGCTCGGAAATCCAAAAGCGGTGAACATCATAGGATGAAACTTTAAGCCGATCTGACCCAGCTTAGGACAGGTCAAGCTTTCAGCGAAAGGAGAAGGTGAGGATGATCTCTGAGGTGTTCATTACCTGTGCGGTCACAGGGGGCGGGAATGCGGTGGAGCGTAGCCCGCATGTGCCGGTGAGCCCGGAGCAGATCGC
>NZ_JBUYWT010000084.1:0-20070 GCF_055264925.1 Bradyrhizobium sp. KZN70725 | reverse complement strand
CTCGCCCGTTCGATTGTCGCCGCCGCGCACGCACCATCTCCGAATCTCGTCGGAGCCAATGAATCATGATCCTCGGTCGGCGGCGACCGCCTTTTTTCAACAGCCTGCTAGGCTTCGGACACTTCAGCGCGCGAGGAAGAATGAAGAAAGAGAGAACCATAAGGAGAAGATGGGGCGATCGCCGAAGTGGCAAGTCTGACTGGGCTCGTATTGACGCGCTCACCGACGCAGAGATCGAGACCACTATGGAGAACGATACCGATTGGCAGGACTTCAAGGATATTGATTGGTCCGATGCGGTGCTGGTAGTCCCGCCAAAGAAGAAGGCTATTTCCATTCGCGTCGACGAGGACGTGCTCGACTTCTTCAAGAGCGAAGGCGAAGGCTATCAACGGCGCATCAACGCCGTGCTGCGGTCCTACATGCAGCAAAAGACGAAACCGACGAAGCGCGCGTGATGCGCAATGCTTGGCCGAGCCGCAGGATATATGGACTCCGACAGTCAAGAATGCGTTCACAGGATACCATCCCGCACAACGCTTTACTCAGCATAAGCTCTGCGATCGCTTACGATGCGTCGAACAGGTCGCTTCCCGAACCCGACACCGGTGAGCCGGCTTATACCTCGGGCCGGAACCGATGTCACGACTGACGAGCCGGCCCGATTGGCATCCCGCCGCTTTCACGCTTGTGTTACGCCAGCGTCGATCCGCTCCTCGATCCCAAACAGAGCCTCGAGCCGAAACTCGGCTATTGAGTGGAACCGGACACCGCCGACCCGAGCAGTACTCGAGTCAATAACAACCAACTTGTACTGGCTGTGCTCAACGGTTCCTTCGCGTCTTCCCGTATAGTCACGCTGATCGAGCGGCCGCAAAGCGCCGCCGATTGCACATGAGCTCGGCCGAGATTCGACCGTTGGGCGTCACTGCCCTCATTGCTCGAGTCGATGAACCGTTGTGAAAGTGCTCATCAGCGACAAACCTTGGTGTAGTTTTCCAATACTCGATTACACCGGGCGCATACCACGGCATAATTGAGCTACACCGAGCCGTGCTTTAGCTTGGGTTCAGATTTACGGCGAATGCCCTCGCCGGCGATCGGACCATCGGCTGTCCTCCCTCCTCCGATGGAAGTCGGCGATGCGTCAGCGTCGCTTCCTCTCAGACTTGACTTTCGCCCGGCCTGCTAACGCGGCCGGGCTTTTTATGCTCATCCAAAGCTCCGTCCAGACGATCGAGAGCGCAAGTGAATAAAAGCCGATCAGCTTCCTCAAGGAGAGAGAGAGCCAAGTGCAGGATCAATGGCTTGGCCGATCAGATGCTGCGCGCAGTTCGCGGGCGGCGGCGACCATGTTGACCAGCGCCGGGCGAACCTCCTCCCATTTGCGCGTCTTCAGACCACAGTCCGGATTTACCCAGAGCTGCGAATCCTGCAACCGCTGCCGAGCCAATGCTATCAGCTCCTTCATTTCCCCTGCCTCGGGAACGCGGGGAGAATGTATGTCATATACGCCCGGCCCGATTTGATTGGGATATTTGTAGTTCCTGAACGCGTCGAGCAGCTCCATCTTCGATCGCGACGTTTCGATCGAGATGACATCCGCATCCATTGCAGCAATGGCATCGATGATGTCATTAAACTCCGAATAGCACATATGCGTATGAATCTGGGTTTGATCTGCAACGCCTGATGAGCAAATGCGGAAGCTATCGACGGCCCATTGAAGGTAGGCCGCCCACTCCGATCGGCGCAATGGCAACCCTTCGCGAAGGGCAGCTTCGTCGATCTGGATCATGCTCGCACCGGCTATCTCGAGATCGCGGACTTCGTCGCGGATCGCCAGTGCGATCTGCCGGCAGACCTCGCCTCTTGGAATATCATCGCGAACAAACGACCAGTTCAATATTGTTACTGGTCCGGTCAACATCGCCTTCACCGGCTTGCGGGTTAATGATTGCGCATAGAGCCACCAATCTACAGTGATCGGTTTGGGCCGCAAAACATCGCCGAACAGGATCGGTGGCCTGACACAGCGCGAGCCATAGGATTGTACCCAACCGTTCCTGGTAAATGCGAATCCGGCGAGTTGCTCGCCGAAGTACTGCACCATGTCATTGCGCTCGAACTCGCCGTGCACGAGGACGTCCAGACCAATGTCCTCCTGCCAACGCAGAGCGCGCGCGGTCTCCTCCTTGAGGAACTTGTGGTATTGCTCTTCGCTCATCGCGCCTTGCGCATGTGCTGCGCGGGCATTACGGACCTCAGAGGTTTGCGGGAAGGATCCGATCGTCGTGGTAGGAAAGGAGGGTAGTCCAAAGCGCTTGCGCTGGATCTCGGCCCGACGGACAAATGGGCTGGCGCGCCGGCGCATGGCCTCGTCAATCGCTCGCATCCGCACCGCGAGATTGGCATCACGGATCTTTGGTGAAGTCCGGCGGACGGACACGGCCGACTGCGATTCAGCAAGACTTTCAGCCACATTCTGATCACCCGCGAGCGCCCGCGCCAGGATTGCTAGCTCACGCATCTTCTGTACCGAAAAGGCAAGCCAGCTCTTGAGATCGGATGCAAGTCCGGTCTCGAGTTCAACATCGACGGGCACATGAAGCAGCGAGCAGGACGGAGCGATCTGGACACGATCCCTGCCAAGCTTGGCAATGGCGGGATCCAGTTGCTGGCGGAGCGTCGACAGGTTCGAGCGCCATACATTTCGTCCGTCGATGACGCCGAGGGACATGACGAGGTCACTTCGGCGGGCAGCAATGATCCGGCCCAACAGGTTCGGCGCGCGAACCAAATCCACGTGCAGTCCGGCGACGGGCATGTTCAAAGCTGTGTCCAGATTATCGCCGAGATCGCCGAAATAGCTCGCGACCATGATCTTGACGTCCGGTACTTCCCTGGCGAGCCGATCGTAGACGTGTAGCAAAGATCTTCGCGCCCCCTCCTCCAGATCAAGAACCAGGCAGGGCTCGTCGCATTGAACCCACTTTGCTCCCCGTTTGGCTAGTTCCTGCAGAACCTCGACATAGACCGGTATCAGCTCATCCAGGAGCGACAGCGGCTGGAACGCAGGATCCGCACTCTTGCCAAGCTTTAGGAATGTGACCGGCCCGATCAGCACAGGGCGGGTCTGGAACCCGAGGGCTTTGGCTTCCTCGTACTCCTCGATAGGCTTTCGCGAGGACAGGCGGAACGTCTGTCCTCGATGAAATTCAGGGACCATGTAGTGGTAGTTGGTGTCGAACCACTTGGTCATTTCCTGTGCGGGCGCGCCATATCCGCCCGATCCGTGGCTGCAACTCGCAGTCTGGCGGTCCCACTGTGAACCGCGGGCCATCTCGAAGTACGTCTTGAGCGAAACCGGTTCGGTTTTCGAGGCGTAGATTTCCGGAATGGCACCAACCATGACGGAGGTGTCGAGCACCTGGTCGTACAACGAGAAATCGTTGGACGGAATGACGGTGACACCGAGGGATTTTTGGCGGGCCCAGTTCGCAGCACGCAGGCCAGCTGCATCCTCGAGCAATTGCTGTTCGCTAATTGCGCCGGCCCAGTAACTTTCAAGCGCGCGTTTGAGCTCGCGCCTCGGGCCGATCCGAGGCGTTCCAAGCGTAGCAACCGGAAGGGAGAGAAGAGACATAGCGCTAACCCCGTAGTTGGGGGCAAAGGCGATGGCGGACGCAAGCAGGATCGCCCGAGCGGCGGCTGCTTGGCGCACCACCGGGACACCCCGCCCGTGGACGTATATGTGGTCGAGGCAGGTCTCCTGGCTCGCGGGTCATCGCCGCTGTCCGGCCTTCCCGAAGCCGCACGGGCTTCAGTGACTTTGTTGGACAGCGGCTCGCCGCTTACAGTTGCGGGGGCAGCGCCGGCCTGTTCACCGGCTTCCCTCTTAGCTCCGAATCCAGCGGGACCGGAGAACCTCTACTATATCGATTATCGGCAACAGACCGCTTCCGTCAACCTCTCAGATGACTCTCTCACTTCAATGCCGCCATCGGTGACTCACATGGCCATTTAACGTCGAAAGTTGACCACGATTGGAAGCTCTCTCCAAATATACGTGTCGAAAAGAATTGTCGAAGGCGCGAGTCGCGGCGCTTCCGGCGTGCCGGCGTCCTGTCTCTCGACAGCCATGAACCGCCGCCAGGGCAAAACACCTGCGCAAGTTTCATCAGCATACTCGGCGCGCATGTTGATCTACGAGCCAACCAATCTTGGTAGGCGATTTGCGGCCTCTCATGCCGATAATACTCGGGCACGCATATCGATTCGCCTCAACGAACACTGGGACCCGCAATGAAAATGGCTGTTTGGAGCGCCGTCGGCGTCTTTGCTGTCACCGTCTTTGCGGTCGGCCTGTTCGGGTGGTTGGTGAAAGCGTTCATGAATCAACCCGTCAGACAGAGGCTCTCGAGAATGTTGAGCGACGCGAGAGGAAGTTAGCGCGACTTGATCGTTTCTCGCTTGCCGGCCGCCGCGATTGGAAACAGCGGCTCATCCAACCATGAATGCTTGGCCGAGGCAGCTGGACGATTAACCAGATCGAACCATCGTGCGCGTAGGCAGAAACGCGCGCGCCATATCATGTGCCTGCCTGACGACGCGCTTTCGAACGATTCCGCACGCCCGGCGGTGACGAGCGACTTTTGCTTATTATCAATTACGAGCCGATAGAGATCGGCTGATAGAGATCGCTGGGCGTTCGGGTGAGCACACCGGACGGTTCAACAGCTTTCAACGGTGCCTCCCGATTTCTCATCCGTAAATCGGCAGCGGCTTTCGCCTGCGCCTCTCGAAGATCGGCGCGACAAAAGCTGAACCGGCCCGCGCGGATCGGCTGAATGGAAACATTGAAACGAGCGCCGTCGGAAAGCCAACAAACATTGCAATAATCTGGCGCGATTTGCCGGCTATTTCCTGGCACGAAGGATGCAAGCTCAGGGGTGCCCAGGCTTCTCCTCCTGGGCAGGTCCAGCACAGCAAATTGAGGTTGTGGCTGGCCCACTGAAGTTAGCGGCGCGTGACATCGAGGGGACAGCGCCTGCTCGCGCGGGACATCGGCAGGCGCCCGTGTCACGTTGCCGCTAACTTCTTCCAATCGAGGATAGCATTGAAGGCTGCCCGCTTTGACGTGTGGATGAAAAACCGATGGTCCGGCCGTTATGAAGAGAATGTCTGCAAGAGGCGTGCTCTGTCTCTGTCAATCGCTGATTTTCCTTGCTGGGCTGGTTGCGACGGGCAACAGTGCGCGAGCCGGCGAAAACGCGCTCGTCGAACGAGTCAAGTCAACCTGGCGAGCACGAAATGGTGAGACAATCGAGCACATTGTCTCGAAAGTCTCGAAAGTGGCGCACTTCGTCCCTCGAAACTGGGGAATCGCCGAAGGCATCGACCACACTGAGTATGTTTATCTTTCCTGGACCAGACATCAGGATAACAAATCAGACGAACATTACCTTATTACCTGGAAGATCGGGACCGACGGAAAGATTGAAGTTGCGTCTCCCTATGCAAAGCCCATCGAACTCGGCTGGCACGCCCTGGCGCTTTCGCTCATCGCCAGTGAAGTCACCGACGGCGAAAACGACGCAAACCTTCGTTTTCTGCATAATCCGGTCAATTTCAACTTTGTGACGACCGCGCAGGGCAAGCTCGGAGATCTTCTCCGGCACGGCCGCTGTCATATTATCGAACCTGTTGTCGTGGATTACGTTACGGCGGCGAATGACAAGCCAACGGAAAAAGCGCACCGGTGGCGCGTTCTGCTGTTGGTGAACTGCAACATACCAGGCCCTCGCTACTTTACCGAAAATGGGGTCATCACCTTCGTCAAGCGCGAGGGACACGATTGGGAGCCGCAATCTTTCCTTGCCAAGAGGATTGCGACTTTTCCTCCCGGCGCCTGGTTCCATCACATAGAGCCAAACGAACGGGACACATTGGAGGGGGTGCGAAAGGCCTCGACAAATGATCAGGATGGCAGCGCTACTCCTTGAGCGCTGAGCGCCTCGGGCCAAAGCAGGACCCATGCGCTGGAAAATTGACGCGTCCAGCTATGCCGACAGGAGGCGAGCCTCTCTCCGGCCTGCAAGCCCAATTAAGAAAGCCAGGCATCAGGATGGCTCTTGCCTATTCAGGAGAGTAGCCGCGGCGGAACTGGTACAAAAAGACACATCCGCTCTCGCCAGCGCGCCACATGTCATCCTTCACGGACCAAGCGAGGCGATGCTGAGGCCAAGCTCGATCCGGCGTGCGCGCAGCGCATCGCGCGACCAACAAGCACCCGCGGGAGCGAGTGCAGCGACGAGACCGGTCTAAGAGGGACCCCGGGAACGGGGCAGTGATAGCGACGCCGGCATCCTCGATGGCGGCGGGACCCTTTCCCGAGCGCCCCCGGCGAGGAGCTCCGCAGCCTTGCTGCGAGGATCGAAGATCGAATTGAGCCTGATCTAAATTTCCTCGCGCACATTCGTCTGCGCGTCATAGATCTTGATTTGAAGCGTGGGAAAACGCTTTTTTAATTCTGCTCCACCAGCCCGGGCGCCGTCTCTGGCTGCGAATTCGGCTTTGAGTCGGCCGTCCACTTCTAGCGCGTAACAAGAGACCGGCAATTCAGGGGTGGCCATAACCATTTCAATCCCATTGTGCGGCGAGTCATCCAAACATGATGATTAGCGTGAGTCGCCTAAGCCCTGCCAGCGCGAACCGCCGCAATGCCCTGTGTGCCGACACACGTTGTGGATTGATTCATCGCTCTGAAATGGCAACCAGATCGCCACTCGCAATAGTGCGAGGACGCCCTTGCAGCGCAAACCCGTAAAAGGCGGCCTCGTCATTCCGCAAGCTCGCCGCTATGCCGAGCCGTGCTTTCTTCCGTTCGCGCATCGAAGGTCAGCCAGGCGTTGTGGAAGTCATTTCGCGCAGCGTTCGTTGCGGATAAGGTCGCGAATACGGGCCACCGTGTGAGTGAAGCATGGTTGTCTTGTAGCGTAGGACCAAGCGGGAGGCCGATCTCTTTTGAGCAATCACTCTTATCGTGCGTTGTCCCGACTTCCGCTTTCCCCTCCATGATGAACCTCGCGCCAGTCCTGTCGAACGATAGCAATCAAAGAGGCTTAGCATCGCCGCCTCTTCCGCTCGGCGGCGAAGACTACCACCCGCCCCGCTTCTTCCGAGCCTTTGGAGAAATAGCGTGCCAAGAGCCGTATTCCTGGGTCGCGAGTGCAGCGCTGAAACATGCGGGATCTCTTCCTTCAGGTCCAGAGCAGGAGACATGTCCAGGAGAGGGAGAGTCAGCTGGAGATGCCAGAAGCACGTCGAAAAATGCCCCCAAAGAAATCTCTTGAATCTCACCCAGCGTCAGGTCGTAGGCTGACAATATAAGCAAGCCTTCACAACAGCATCGTCGAACGATGCAGACGCGATGACGTGTGTGCAGTCAAGCAGTCGGCTGCGACGACACCGGATCGCTGCGATTTTGTGAGCCGATGAACCACGAGCGAAAGGATATTAGGATGAAGTACCGCATAATGATGGCAGCATTGCTCGCTATCATCGCGTCTCCTGTTTGCGCGGCGAAACTGAGCGGTGCTCCCCAAATCCTTGACGCCAATACGATAGAGATCGAACGAACGCGAATTCGGCTCTCGGGTATCGAGGCCCCCGAGACTGATCAGATTTGCCTGGATGCTCATGGCCGGAAATGGGCCTGCGGAGTAGCGGCTCGCGACGCCCTTATCAACTACTCGAAAGGACGAATATGGGATTGTCAGACCGCAGGAGTAGACAAGTACGGCAGGTCCCTTGGCAGTTGCTTCATCGAGGGCCAGGACGTGAACGCCTGGATGGTAAGCTCCGGTTGGGCGCTGTCATCCGAGCCATCCGCCCATGTTTACGTCATCAATGAGGTGGCGGCGAGCAGTGCCTTTGCCGGCCTGTGGTCGGGGGCATTCATCACCCCCTGGGACTGGCGTCGCCGCAACAAGAGCACGATCATTGTCGGCGCGAGCTCGGTGCCGAACGATGCCCAGGAACTCCTGCTCGGATCCGCTCTGCTATCTGACCCACCCTCGCCCGACTGCCTGATAAAGGGCACCGTCGAACGTAACGGCGAGCGCACGTATCACTCTCCTGGGCAACTCAGTTACGGACAAATCGACATGACGAAGAAACCGGCTGAACGCTGGTTCTGCAGCGAAAACGAGGCCGAAGCCATGGGGTGGCATAGAGCCGCGCGATAGAGGTCCTATCCATGCATGCAGACCGTTCACAGGATAACCCCTATCCGACCGAGCTCGCGCCTTCGCGCCGCTCGCTGTTGCTGTTCGCTGTTTCGGCATGTGTTGTGCCGTTTGCCGGCAACATTGTCGACGCGAAGCAAGCAACAGCGCCGCCGAAGCCGAATAACCGGCTCTCGCCCGATGCTGCGCTGAAGCGGCTCATGGAGGGAAACGATCGTTATGTGCAGAGCGTGTCGCGAGGGCGCGATCTGGAACGCGAGCGCCGACTTTTAGTCGATGGTCAGAATCCATATGCGGCGGTTCTGAGCTGCGCCGATTCGCGGGTAGCGCCCGAGCTTGCCTTCGACAGCGGACTTGGTGATTTATTCGTATGCCGCCTTGCCGGCAACTTCGTCAACGATGACACGCTTGGTAGCCTGGAGTATGCGGTTGCCGTACTGAACACGCCGTTGATCCTGGTACTCGGTCACGATCACTGCGGCGCGATAGACGCCACGATCAACTCGCTTGATGAAGGCAAGCCGGCGCCGGGACATATCCGCTCCCTCGTCAGCGCGCTAGCGCCTGCCGTAAGAGGGTCGCGCCACCAACCAGGTGACAGCTCTGCCGATGTGATCCGGCAGAATGTGATCGATAACGTCAATAAGCTCAAATCCGCCAGCCCGATCCTGAACCCGGCTGTTGAGCAGAAAACGCTAAATATCGTCGGCGGTGTATATCGGCTCGAAACCGGCAGGGTCGATGTATTGGGCTGACGCTGGTGGCCTCGCGCGATCGCCCAGCCGATCTGCCCTGTCCCACCCTCAATCGACTGACACAACATTCGCAGGTTCATCGGGCTGAATCAAATACGCCGGACGTGATCAGCTTCACTGATTGTCATAGCTTCGGGATAATGTTTGCGTGGTCTCCCGATACAGGTCATATTCTTCGTACTTATGTTGGCAACGCGCGGGCCAGCACCAGGCTCTCGATATCGTGGCCGACGTTGTTCATTATCGTTGTCTTCACTAGCGTTGCGACTGCCACCCGGATTCACCCGCTGCCATTGCCCGTGGAGAGGCTATCCTTCACGTAATTGTTTTGTGGCCTTATGGTGCGTTCGAAGACGATGCCGACGGCGATTTCACGAAACGGTTCACGCCGACGCTTCGGCGGCTTCCTGAATCCGCGATCCGACAGGGGC
Organism: Bradyrhizobium sp. KZN70725; assembly: GCF_055264925.1. NCBI lineage: Bacteria > Pseudomonadati > Pseudomonadota > Alphaproteobacteria > Hyphomicrobiales > Nitrobacteraceae > Bradyrhizobium > Bradyrhizobium sp. KZN70725. Next base: position 10,635 of record NZ_JBUYWT010000084.1, on the reverse strand, counting down.
CGATGCTATCCACTCGCTGGCGCACGCGACAGTCCATTGCTCGAGCTATGAACAGCCGACATAGTTGGAACCGAATGACCGCAAGACTGTAGCGGCTAGCTCCGCTGGTTCTATCTCGGCGTCTTTCACCCAGCCCGCCTGAGCCTAACGAACCCTCCCTGCATTAATTCTGCATTGTAAGTTCGGCCATTGAGAGCAATGGTTGTTGGGTTGTTTGGACCAGGCATGAAACCCGTTTCCTGCAGCTTCTCGATCAGGGCTGGGAGCGCCCACTGCTCCGGAAGCGGGAAACCTCTACGCGACGTCTCGAAAATGAATGCTCCGAAATCTGGTAGCCCCGCTGGCCCAGTTCCAATGCTTTGGTCCTCCGGAGGGTTATGAATGAGACGCACGCCGCTAGAGGAGTCCAGCGCGAGCGATGCCCTTTGATCTCATAGGTCATACTCGGCTGGTCGGCGTCAGGCAGGAGACCCAAGTGGTTCAGTCTCTCGACCATTTGCCTGGGGGCGGATTGGGTGCCGTGGGAAAACTTGTGGGGAACGGCGAATGAGACATCGTATGCTGTCTCCTCAGGCACGGCGGACGACGATGGCCCGGGTTCATTGATGATCCGACTAAATAGATCATGATCTTCTTGTGTCCAGGCGTATTCTCCTGGAGACCCTGAGGATCCGCCGCGGTTGATCTCATTGAAATCCATGCAGCTCTCCTTCTGTTTTAATCTCTTGCAGATCCGCACCGCCGTTACCGCCGCCGGTTCGGTCATCGAGAGGGAAAGACTATGCTAAGAGGCTTGGCTATCGAGAAGCTGACGAGTTTCGGGGAGACAAGCGCACCGGCAGACGCGGCGGTTCAATATCGAACAGGTTGAGAAGCCATACGACGCGGATCCTCCGACCTTGGCCATCAAGCAGGACTAAAGATTACATACAGGAGAATTGCGACGACGATGGCAGTCCAGCCCACCGATGATACGAAAAGTGCTACTCGCGTCGACATGGGGCGTTTTCTCCTTCGTCAGCCAACGAAGCCGCCGCCAGTGTCGCAATGAGCAGCCTCGTCGAATTTATGTCGAGTTTATATTTGCGCCGCATAAAGCGGAGCTAACGAGCGCAGGACGCCGTGATCACCGATCGGCGGGAGGATTTGCGCGCTCCGGCGCATTCCTTGGAAGATCGTTGACTGATCCGAATACCGACCAGCATCATGATTGTGAGATCTCACCGTACCTTACCCCAGGTCTCTTCGACCAAAGCATCGATGATCTCGGATACATCATCCTGCTCGACATTAAGCGTTAACGAGATCCGTAACCTTGCCCTGGCCGGGGGCACTGTCGGTCGTATTGCTCGGACATCAAAACCGCGCGCCTGCAGTGCAGCGGCCAGCCGCATCGTGCGGGCGTTGTCACCGACAATGTAAGGAACGATCTGTGAGCTCGAACGGGTCGGGCGGCCGCAGATGGCGAGCTGACGGTGCGCAAAATCGATAAGATCGATCAGGCGTCGCCGCCGCTCAGGCTCCTCCTGTACAATCAAAAGCGCCTGCCGAACAGCGAGTGCCAACAGGGGCGATGGCGCGGTAGCGAAGATAAATGGACGACACCGATTGACCATGAAATCGCGCAATACGCTGGACGCAGTGCAAGAGCACCGGCCGCCCCGAGAGCCTTCCCGCAGGTGTGGACCACCAGAATATATTCGCGTCCATGGTATGGCGCTGTGAGCCCCCGTCCCTGCTCGCCGTAAATGCCTGTGGCATGGGCCTCATCTACAACCAGGAACGCCTCGTACCGTTCAGCGATTTCAACCAGATCTGCAAGCGGCGCGAAGTCACCGTCCATACTATAGAGGCTCTCGACCAAGATCCAGACGCGCCCTACGCCGCCTGGGCTGCTATCCGGAACTCCGCTCGGCCCGCGCGCGCGCCTTCATGAATGCTGGCGTGCACGAGCGAATCGAGAATCAGCAGATCGCCTCGCTGCGGCAGCGTTGTCAGAACAGCGAAGTTTGCGATGTAACCGCTACCGAAGAACAGCGCTGTCTCTGCTCGAAAGAACCGCGCCGCTTCCGCTTCGAGAGCTTCGTGTTCCTCGCAATTGCCGCGCAGGAGCCGTGACCCGCCAGCTCTGATGGGCGTTCCAGCCTTGAGCGCAGCGAACAGAGCCTCCTTCATACGTGGCGCGCTCGCCAGTGCCAGATAATCGCTGGAAGCAAAATCAACACCTGCGCGTGCCTTGAGGCCGCGCCGCCGGCGCTCTTCTCTCATAGCTTCCACGGCCGCGGCATAGCGCTCAAGCTTGCTTGGGTGAGTTAAGTTCATTGCTTGATCCAGCCTATGCCATCGAAGGGAAGACGAGGGAAAGCCGCGCAGTCTTTGATCCTGTTAGAACGCAGCTGTCTGCCCTCAAGCAGAGCGACGCGCGACCTTTGCGCCTTCCCATGGCTGCAGCCTGTCAATCGGAGGCGCCAGTCCCGATCTCGGAACGCTTCGATCACGTAGATGGCCGTCGTCGTTTCGGCACGAGCCTTGCGCTGCGCACTCTTTCACTCGCGGATAGTCATGCTGCCAGATTACCGTTGCCATTCGCGCGCAACCTCGGCACGAACCGGACAAACGCGCACCACGGCAGTGAGTGTGACCTAATTGCATCATAATTGTTCGATACGCGCGAACCGTTTCCAACGCCATTGCTGCTTCTAGCGCCCGCCGCCTTGATGATCTTGTGGCGCGCATCACGGCAACCGGAGCAGCGTCGCGGTGCAGCCAATGCCAACGATAGCATTTCTGACCGGTTTGGGTCGCGAGATCGGATGTCTCACGAGACGTCGCATGGCTTGTTCACTGAAACGAATGAGTTCAGTCCAAGCGAGTTTCGACGACAGAACGGAACTCGCAACGCTTCGCTGCGATAGGTCGAATGATCCTACAGACTTAACGCCGATGTGTCGCGCTAATCCGGAAGGTGTCCACTCCTTCCGAATTCATAACGCTTCCGGAACAGCTCACTGCATGTGCAATGGTTGGTACGGTACGTGGGTTCGGACGTTCGGACGGTACAAGGCTTGACCGATGGTGAGGCGTGAGGTTCTGCTCGCCTGGCCGGCTCGTGGCATCATTTGCCATCGGGTGCCCGCGCGCTCTGATCAGCTTGTGTTGCGCGTGCAGTGGGAGGCGCGGGAAATAGGTCGGTCTTCCGGCTCGCTGCCGAGGGTAAACAGCGACGAATGCCGGCGCGTGCTGGCATTGGGCGGTAACATTAGCTTTACGCGGAGCGTTCTTTACAGCAGGGAGCGGCGGCATTTACGGGTACTCGCGTGCGCCAACATCAATCGCTAGCTGAGCTGCCATATAGCACTGATCTCACCAGCAGGGACCGGCAAGCGATTACAACGCTGCTGCTGGATGAGCTGCGTAAGTTCAGTTGTGATCCGAGGCAGTTAAAATTCGTCGAAGAAAAGCCGCCAGCGGCCGCGAAAGAGCGAATCGAGCTAAGAGACGAAAGCCGCTGGAAGTTCTCTGTAGCCGCTTGCATGAGCTGGGGACCGCAGCACCCAGGCAGGACTTGGCAATGCGAAGGCTGCGTCTGCAGCCGGTCCCTCGCGTTTGTCACGCGGCGTGCGTCTGCCCTCGCCTCTTACCAGGGCGCAAGCAGCACGGGCGACCCGCGTCAACCTCGGAACAAAGCAGAGAAGTATTGCATGCTCTCCCCTGCATCTTGGGTGCCTTGCAGCGATACGCCATATCGTCAAGTCGCAGTGACGGCAAATGGCCGAGGCGGACTCGTCCGTGGTCGAGGTCCACGTCAGTCATTCACCTCACCCCCTGTCCGCTTACTGACACGATGGCTGGAACCAGACACAGATGGCGCTCACATCCCGCTGACCCGGCTCGTGCCATGCGATTTACTTCCACGGAAATACAGCTGACAGGCCCTGTTTGATGGCACATCGATTGCTGGCGAGACGACGGATCCACAGGTTCGTGAGTCGCAACTCCAAGTTTGAGAAGAGATGGGAAGCAAGCGCTATCGTCAACTCTCGCAGTCCTGGTCAAACAGATGAGGACGAATGTCACCGCCGCAGTTGTTTGCTTACCGGTCCAACCTCAAGGGCAGCGCCGATGGCCACGTCTTGTCAGACTTCCGACTCCTTAAGATCCGTTCAGCAAGCGGTTTGGAGAGGAAGGAGCCTGCAGGCTGGTCACGATCGATATCAACTGCGGCAATCGGCGATCTTCTCCGGCCTCACTCAATAGGACCGGCTCTCCCATGCGTTCGCAATCTCCATCAATGACGGGCTACACCGCTGGTCGTCTTAACACCGAGGACAAACATGAACCCTCCGCCAGGAATGATCGCACCAGAAACGGATGTTTCGGCTGCAACGAGTGATGATCTGTCGCCGCTGCTGGCCGATATCCGCGCGCGGCGAATCGAGTTCGCCCGCGCGCAGAAGGTTCCAGACGACGTTATCCAGGCATTCAAACGCGTTGGCGTCTACCGGGCTTTGGCCGCCAAACGTTTCGGCGGCGACGAGAGAACGCCTGCCGATTTTTGTCGCCTGATCGAGCGAATTTCCAAAGCGGACGGATCGGCCGGTTGGGTCGCCAGCTTCGGCGACGGGGCTCGCTACCTCTCTGCTCTCCCTGAAGACACGCTTTGCCGCGTATATGCCAATGGACCTGACGTGGTGTTCGCGGGTGCAGTTTTCCCGCTCCAGCCCGCTCAACGAAGTGCCGACGGGTTTGTTGTGAACGGCGTGTGGCCTTTCGCCAGCGGATCACCGGGCGCAGAGCTAATTGGTGTTGGAATCACTCTAGACGATGATCCAACAAGTGGACTTGTACGTATAGCCGTGATACCGGCCGACAAGGTAACAATCCGTCCGAATTGGGATGTCATCGGCCTGCAAGGCACCGGCAGTCATGACATCGTTGTCGACAATGTTACTGTACCAGAGGAATGGACACTGATCCGCGGCGGTCCACCGGCTTTCGACGGGCCCCTCCATCGTTATCCTTCGGTGACTTTCGCTGCGCAGGCGCATGCGATTGTGGGCATCGGCATTGCGCGCTCCGCGCTAGACGAGGTGATCGGCATGGCCCGGAGCCGCGCCTCGATTACTGGAGCGCCGGTGATGGCAGAGCGCGGCTACATCCAGCTGGAGGCCGCCAGAGCCGAAGCCATGCTGCGCTCCGCACGCTCCTTCTTCTATGAAGCCACCGAGGAGCTATGGAACGAAGCGTTGCAGGATGCCGTCCAGTCGAATACGACGACCCTGATGCGCCTTGCCGCGACCAACGCCGCCCGACAAAGCGCCGAGGTCTGCAAGATCGCGAGCGGGCTCGCAGGAACGCAATCGCTCTATGCGACAAGCAATCTCGCGCGCGCGATGTGCGACAGTTTCGTCGTTGCCCAGCACGCAGCCTTGAACGAAGGAACACTTCAGAGCGCAGGTCGTCTCCTGCTCGGAAGTTCAGCACCGGCGGGGTTTCCATGAAGACCGGCCATCCACGAGCAACTCCGCACAACCCGCAACAACGGATTGCCGAATCCCGCGTCATGCTCGCTCGCCCGAGAACTCGTCCGGAAGTGTGAGACGCTTATGCGAGCAACTAGATAGCCAAGCCGAAAGCCTTGAACCAGGCTACGGGAACAATCCGCGTGTTCACGGAGCCGATGTCGCAGCTAATATTTCATCCGAGCTGCGACAAACTTGCAGCCATTGAGATAAAAACTCTCGGGCTGAGCCAGGATAGCTCGATCTGTTGCGTCTCATTGTGTTCTAGATGGAGATCCTTCGCCGCAGTATCGATCGTGCGGCATGGTGAGAGGCCGCCTACCCTATTCTGCGTTGCAACCACTCGCCCCCAGTGACAACAAGGTCTGCCAGACGCTGCGAAACCCGTGAACTGTGGATGGTGCTGCGCCATGGGCCTTCGGCTTCTTAGTAAAGAGGTCGTAGTTCACTCTACCCACCGACGAGCGATGCCGCACTCATCGTCTTCACCATTTGTACGTTTCGTACAAAGATTGCGCGCGAGGGATACAGCGTCTGTCAATGTGTCCATTGTATGCGCTGGATGCAGCATAAAGTCACCAATGAACAGCGCTTACTGGAATGGAAGATAGGCAGCCAGCGGAACATCGTCATCAGATCGACGTCTTATTCCGCGGCGAAATCACGTCGGGAACATCCTTGTGATCCGCACCAGAATCGAATCATGATAGATGATCACGATTCACCATGAGCGATTCAGCTAAAGCCCAGTCGCGTAGCGCCGATGGCATCGCGGCGCCTCTGCGGCACGCAACCTTCCGTCGCATCTGGATTGCGAGTCTCCTGTCCAATGTCGGCAGCTTGATACAAGGTGTAGGTGCAGCCTGGGCGATGACGCAGATGACGTCATCAGCTGACAAGGTGGCGTTGGTGCAGACCGCTATGTTGCTGCCAGTGATGCTGATTTCAATACCAGCGGGCGCAATCGCCGATATGTACGATCGCCGCATCGTGGCACTGGTTTCGCTTGGCATCGCGCTCGCCGGCGCAACTGGCCTTACGGTGGCCGCCTGGCTTGGCCTAGCCACACCGAACGTCTTGCTCGTACTCTGCTTCGTGGTCGGCAGCGGCATGGCGCTTATGGGACCGGCCTGGCAATCATCCGTAAGCGAACAAGTGCCGTTGGAAGCGCAGCTACCTGCAGCCATTGCGCTGAATGGCATCAGCTACAATATCGCGCGGAGCGTCGGCCCAGCGATCGGCGGCGTAGTGGTAGCTAGCGCCGGTGCAGTGGCCGCATTCGCGCTCAACGCGCTGCTCTATCTCCCTCTGATGGCCGCGTTGTTCCTTTGGAAGCGCGTCCGCGCCCCCGCACGCCTGCCGCCTGAAAGATTGAGCCGCGCAATGGTGTCTGGCGTGCGCTACATCAGCAATTCGCCATCGATCAAGGTCGTATTGCTTCGCACTCTTGTAACCGGCGTTGGAGCCGGCGCGATTACTGCGCTGATGCCTCTGGTGGTGCGGGATGTGTTGCATGGCGACGCCCAGACCTACGGCATCATGCTTGGTGCTTTTGGCGTGGGGGCCGTGGTCGGCGCGTTGAACATTGCCGAGATCCGCAGGCGGATGAGCGGCGAAGCTGCGATTCGCGCCTGTGCATTGTCCATGGGCGCGGCGATAGCTGCCGTGGCGCTGAGCCGCCAGCCGGTGTTGACCGCGGCCGCGCTGGTCCTGGCAGGAGCCGTGTGGATGCTGACATGGGCGGTGTTCAACATCGGAGTTCAGCTGTCAGCGCCACGCTGGGTGACCGGTCGCTCGCTCGCGGCCTATCAGGCGGCGAGTTCAGGCGGGATTGCCGTCGGCAGCTGGGGTTGGGGCCATCTGACGGACGCGGCCGGCGTTGAAACCGCGCTGCTGGTGTCGGCCGCGCTGATGCTCGCCTCACCACTCATCGGCCGTTGGCTACCCATGCCCCGTGTCGGCGCGCGCGGCGAAGAGCCCGAGCTGCTCGCCGATCCCGAAGTGCGGCTCGCCTTGACTGGACGTAGCGGGCCGCTCGTCGTCGAGATCGAATACCGGATTGCAGAAGAGAATGCCCGCGCGTTTCACAACGTCATGCAAGACGTGCAATTGTCCCGCCAGCGCAACGGCGCCTATGGCTGGTCGATCGCGCGCGACATCGCCGATCCCGAATTGTGGACCGAACGCTATCACTTTCCGACGTGGCTCGATTATTTGCGCTGGCGCAACCGCCCGACCCAATCGGAACGAGCGCTGGAGGGGCGGGCCATTCACTTCCACATCGGTGCTGCACCGGTACGTGTTCGCCGCATGCTGGAAAGGCCATTCGGCTCGGTACGCTGGAAGGACGACACACCCGAGCACGCGAGGGCGGAAATGCGGCCCGAGATGGCAAGCGCGGCAAACGCACGTAGCCGGCCGCTTCGGCCGACCAAGTAACCCGGCTTGCCAAAGCCTGGAACCTTCGCGAACGGATGTGCTCGAATATGCAGAATGCCGAGTTTCGGGCAGGCTGTAGGGCTAGTCCAAAGTGCGAGCAGCATGCCAGCGAATCCGATCTTATGACCAAGGCCAGCCTCGCCGGCCGCGTCACTCGAGCACTGATGCACTTCTGGCGGGCTTCGAACTCCAGCCACTCTTGTTACGCCGCGCTTCAACGAGTTACGGCGCAATAACGCTGCAAAGATGCACCATCACGCAGCGAAAGCAGGAATAATGCAACCAGAATCGCCAAGAATTCACCTTGGCGAACTGCTTCTCTTTGCCTCCTTATAGGTTCAATCGAGGGTGATTCATGCGCAATCATGACCTTGTCTCCGGTAGTCTTCTCGCGCTGACCGCAACCAGCTTCGCACTCCTCTGCTCAAGCCTGCTCGTCTTTGCTTTCATTTGAAACGGGCGCCGGTTGCCTTGTCGCCTTATGAAGGCTGGCCTCGCTATCAAGTATCCAGAGTTCGACGATCTCTAAGGACCGACAAGGATTCTGACCTAGTCGCGGCTCGGCTAACGCCGAGAGCATGGCGATGCCCTCGTGCCAGCGGCTAGGACAGCGAAAACACCTCTGCGCTCGCTTTATGTCCGCCTCCATCGATATCGGTGACACATGTTGATTGTTTTCAAATGGGGGGCGGCGTGAAGGATCGCCTCATCCCTCTCCCGTCCGGACAGCCCGCCTCTTGCATACGCATTCCTGACGCGGCGGGCTCTGTACGTTGCGGACCGAGCTATTACTTTCCTGGCTACATGATTCCGCTAGTGTTCGTCCAAGGCAGCTCCCGTGCGTTGAACGAGCGGCGGGCGATATGAGATGGACAACGCGTTGCGAGAATGAGACGGGACGATTTGTACGTTAACGTTGCTTGTTGATCTAGCTCTACCCTTGCGCACGCGCCCCGGCTTATCACTCTGCTGGAACGGCATCGGAAAATGTCCTTGTACTGCTTTTGGGCGATGAGCTGCCTGCCGATAGTTCCTTGAACCTTTATATGGTTCGGCGAGATGGAACTGTTTCTCCACCGGCTCAAGGTGGGCTGTCGCTCCATCATGGCAGTGCACTCGAAGGGGTTCGATGCGCGACCATGACTTTATCTCCGGCCGCTTTTTAGGCGCTGGCCGTCGCCGGGCTCGCTTTGCTTTGCTCGACTTACTCGCGGCTGCATTTACCTTGTGAGGACCATCCATGACATCACTCAAGCTGATCGGCTTTGCGTTTGGAGCACTTATTGCGCTGTCCACAGAGGCATTGGCAGAGGACATCACCATCGCCGTCGCCGGACCGATAACTGGGGGCGAGTCCGCCTTCGGGCGGCAAATGAAGAACGGCGCGGAGATGGTGGTGGAGCAGATCAACGCGTCAGGCGGCGTACTCGGCAAGAGGCTCGCCCTCGACATCGAGGACGATGCCTGCGATCCCAAGCAGGCGCGATCGGTCGCGGAGAAGATCGCTGCCGCCAAGATCCCATTCGTTGCCGGGCACTTTTGCTCTTCGTCGTCGATCCCGGCTTCGGAAGCCTACGCGGACGGCAACGTACTGCAGATCACGCCCGCCTCGACCAACCCCCTGTTCACCGAGCGAAAGCTATGGAACGTGGCGCGCGTCTGCGGCCGCGACGACCAGCAGGGCCAGGTTGCTGCCGATTATATCGCCAAGCATTTCAAGGGCAAGAACATCGGCATTCTCAACGACAAGACCACCTATGGCAAGGGGCTTGCCGACGAGACGAAGAGGGCCCTCAACAAGGCGGGCGTCATCGAGAAGATTTACGAGTCCTATAACAAAGGCGACAAGGATTTCAATGCGATTGTCTCGCGCCTGAAGCGAGACAATATCGACCTCGTCTATGTTGGCGGCTATCACCAGGAAGCAGGTCTCATCCTGCGCCAGATGCGTGATCAGGGCCTGAAGACCGTACTGATGTCGGGTGATGCCCTGGCTGACAAGGAATTTGCCTCGGTCACCGGCGCAGCTGGAGCGGGCACGCTCTTCACTTTCGGGCCAGACCCACGCAACAAGCCGGCGGCGGCTGCCATCGTCAGTAAGTTCAAAGCCAGGAATGTCGATCCCGAAGGGTACACCCTCTACACCTACGCTGCAGTGCAGGTCTGGACCCAGGCCGCAATCAAAGCCGGCACCACGGATCCGAGGAAGGTGATGGACGTGATCAAGGCGGGCTCCTGGGACACGGTGATCGGCAAGCTGGAATACGACGCCAAGGGTGACATCAAGCAGATCGACTATGTCGTTTACAGGTGGGACGACAAGGGCGGCTATAGCGAGACCAACCCGAGCGCGTTTTGACGCATCTTAGTCCGACGCATCAAAGCTGGCGTGTCTCCCGGAGCGATGATCAATGCCGATTGATCGATTGCTCCAGGGCAGTAAGCTACGGGCGGACGAAATTGGATGTCTGAGCTTGGCCTATGCACGGAGTCGTCCGTGAAGAATGCAGATCGGCCTGGGAGACGGGTAGAAGTTGCCTCGATAAAGTATTCGATTTTGCAGGAAAGCCGGGTGTTGTGGCGCGCTTTCTTGCGTTTTTGGATTTTGCTTTCGAGCGATTCGTGATTCCCTGACGGCGGGTCATCGGCATTGGGGAAGGCGATGAGCAAACCG
>NZ_JBUYWT010000083.1:0-21044 GCF_055264925.1 Bradyrhizobium sp. KZN70725 | reverse complement strand
AGCATCTGCTGCGGCGTGTACGGCAGATCAACGAAAGACTGAAGACCGCGGAAGGTGTCTGGCGACTGAGCTGGCGCGTCCGATGGTCCGGTGAAGAGCGGCGGTTTGGCGGCAGCCCCACCCACCGGCGCTGACTGAGCATCGTCAAGCATCTGCTGCGGCGTGTACGGCAGATCAACGAAAGACTGAAGACCGCGGAAGGTGTCTGGCGACTGAGCTGGCGCGTCCGATGGTCCGGTGAAGAGCGGCGGTTTGGCGGCAGCCCCACCCACCGGCGCTGACTGAGCATCGTCAAGCATCTGCTGCGGCGTGTACGGCAGATCAACGAAAGACTGAAGACCGCGGAAAGTGTCTGGCGACTGAGCTGGCGCGTCCGATGGTCCGGTGAAGAGCGGCGGTCTGCCGACAGCCCCACCCACCGGCGCTGACTGAGCATCGTCGCGCATCTGCTGCGGCGTGTACGGCAGATCAACGAAAGACTGAAGACCGCGGAAGGTGTCTGGCGACTGAGCTGGCGCGTCCGATGGTCCGGTGAAGAGCGGCGGTCTGGCGGCAGCCCTACCCACCGGCGCTGACTGAGCATCGTCTCTCACTTCCTGCGAGGTGTACGGCAGGTCAACGAAAGAGCCGAGACCTCGGTAGATCGCCGACGACCCCTCTGGTACCGCTTCCGGCGTCGGCCACTCAAAATCCAGCGGCAGGTGCGGCGACCACGTTGAGCTCGACTCGTCACGCCTCGGCTCTCCACCCGCCTGCTCAGGGGAGACGCCCAGCGCAGCGTTCGCCTCGACGAGCCTTAGGTAGCTCCGAAGACGATCGAAGCCCATGTCAGCGTTTCGACTGGCTTTTTTAAAGTCCGTGTGATCGTCGTTCAACGACTTTTGCTGCTCACTGGTGCCGGTGAGCCGGCTCACTATGCTCCCTCGCCCATTCCTTTGGAGCCAAGCACCGAATCTTCGTTGGTTGCCGGCCAGATCTTGAACAACTTTTCTCCGGCTAGTATCCTCGGATTTGAGCAGGCTCAGCTCTGCCTTTTCCAGGCTATCAATGATGCGGGCGTCATCGGGATAAAGATGCAATGTGGGCGACGGGACAGCATGACCGCGGGGTTTCCGAGACACACCCACTCCGGAAACGTGGTCGGCATCGCCGACCTTGCCTAACGCGAACAATAGATGCTCGTCCTTCGGGAACAACTTCTGAGCAAATTCAATGCGCGCAGCGTGGTCTAGCCCGGCTATCGAGTAGCCCGCAGATTTAAGGGCGTTAGAAAATCTGCGAAGACTACGATCATGACGAGCAGCGCTGCCGGACGTCATGCCGCTGGCATTAAGCCGCTCTGAGAGGGGCGCGTCTTCCGCTGAGGGGATCGTGCGCGGCCGCCCGCCAGAAGCTACATAGCTTGGATCATAATACGAACGAAGGATATTCAACCCCTTCTTCATGTCTTCGTCCTTTGGGAAGTAAGTCTTGACGTGACGGACCAAGGACTCGTGGTCCCCCAGAACAATCGTTTGGCGATGAGCGCCAAGATGATTTCCAAGTCGGCGAAGCGCCTGAGTATAGCGCTTAACCGTCTTCACGTTTGGGCTCTTCTGATCCGCATATTGGGCAATCGCCTTATCGATAATGTCCCGATGTTCTGCAGAGAGATGGGGATGGTGGTTGCGGCCGCCACCAGAGACAGGACCCGGATCGGGTGGGCGCGCCTCGGCCAAGTGCTGCTCAAAGCCCGCTTGCGCGGCATGGCCGCCCTGGTGCTCTTCCAAGACGGCGTGCTGCACCTGGGACCAAGCTGCTACATTGGATGGATCGGACTTGTACGGGTCCACGCTAGCCTCACGTCCAAGAAATCAATTGAGCTGATCCTATCTGGATAGGCTTTCCAGAAGCTGACGAGGCCGTCGCTTGTGGAACAAGGCATCCCCCCATCCGCAAAATGAAACTGCCCCCGCGGCTCTCAATCGTCGCAGGTTTCATGGGGTTCAGGACCTACCTTTCTCGCGGCCAATGAAGCTTCCGGCGACATGGGAGCCGAGGACTCGTCATTGCTCTGGTTGCAAAGCGGCAGCGCCGCAAGTGCACGCATGGGTGCCAAGCCACAGTTGATCCGGATCGTTCTCGCAAATCCGCGACGAGGCTTCCGCGATTCGCTCCTCCTTCATTCGCTCTCTCATCGGCTATTCACGGAGAGGGTAATCCTCGTGACGACGAAGGGCGCATTGCCTCCCTAAAAATGTTACCGGACAACTTCCCTGCCGTGCCGTATCTCGAAGCCGGTTATCCTCGCATGAATCTGATTGAGACGTTCATTGGCAAGCTGATAAAAATTGCACAGCGCATCGATCGGGGCGAGATAAGTAAAGTGCAGGGATTGAGCGAAGACAAGAAAGCGAAAGAGGATTGGCACGCGGCCGAGCGATTGTTGGAGCGCGCGCGGCCCTCCGAGGTCCTGAATCCCATGAAATACATGCTCAGGCGCTGGGACGACTTCGTCCGCTTCCTCGACGATGGCAGGATCTGCTTGACCAATAATCGTGCTGAGCGTGCATTGAGAGGCATCGTTTTGGGCAGGTGGAACGGGAGCTTCACCGGCAGCCAGCGCGGCGCCAACCGGGCCGCCATCATGTTGACGATGATCACGACCTGTCGCCTCAACGAGGTAAACTCCACGGCTTGGCTCGCCGACGTCCTCGCCCCCATATCGCCGACCTTCTCGCATCGCGTCTGCACGAATTGCCCTGCTCAACAAGTTGTCGCTGCCTGTCTTTGCGACCGCGCGTCTCTCACTTGCGCCACGGGCCACCGGAACGGCCGAGCTAGCGCTCTCCTGCACAGCGCTGACCACCACTTCCGCAATCACGCTTGCTCATCTGCACTATTTGGACCGGCGCCTCCTCGGGCTCGTCATCGGCGATGGCACGCCAGGCCGCGCCATCGAGATCGTCATACTGACCACTGTTCAGCGACCACAGAAAGCCGAGCAGGCCAACGAAGCCCAGTGCAAGAGCGACTGGAACCAGATAGAGCAGAACCTCCATCAGACTGCCTCGCCCCTTCGCGCCCGCAGCGCATTGAGCATGACCAGCACGGACGAACCTGACATCGCGGCGGCGGCAATCAGCGGCGTCACCAGGCCGGCGATCGCAACCGGCACCGCCAGGACATTGTAGACCACAGCGAGCCAAAGGTTCTGCCGCATCAGCCGCAGCGCCTTGCGCGAGGTCATAACCGCCGTCATCACGGGCCGAAGACGCTCACCGAGGAAGACCGCATCAGCGACCGCCTGGCTCATATGAGTGGCCGAAACAGGCGACATCGAGGCATGAGCCGTTGCCAGCGCGGGCGCGTCGTTCAAGCCATCGCCGACCATCAGCACCTTGTATCCCTCGTCCGTCAGGCTTTCGACCCGGGCGACCTTATCCGTCGGCGAGACGCCGGCGCGCCAATTTTGAATGCCGAGCGTCGCGGCCGTGCGCCGAACTGCCGGCTCGCGATCTCCCGACACGATCTCTACCGCGACCCCAAGGCTCGCGAGGCCCGCGACGACCTCGGGCGCGTCTGGCCGCATGCGTTGGCGGACGGCGAAGACGTGCTTGCTGTCGCCGTGGCTAAAGGCGACGATAGAAGCCTCTGGATCACGGCAAAGAGTCTCGTCGGCGAGGCTGTCAGCGCCGCAGAAGGACGGGCGGCCGAGCCGGATCTCCGAGCCTTGATAGTAACCCCTGACACCCTGCCCCGGCTCCTCTTCGATATCGGCCAGCGGCTCGCTTGCGCCAGCAGCTCGCGCCACGGCCGCGGCGACCGGATGGCGGCTCGACAATGCAAGCCGGCCCGCCAATTTGACGACATCGTCGGGAACGCTGGCGAGATTGGCGACATCGAGCTCCGGCAAGGTCAGCGTTCCGGTCTTGTCGAAGACCACCCGGTTCACTTCGGCCATGCGCTCAATCGCATCCCCGGCGTTGAGCAGCACGCCGGACCGGAACAGCACGCCGGACGCCACCGTCTGCACCGCCGGTATAGCCAGACCCAGCGCGCAAGGGCAGGTGATGATCAAGACCGCGATCGCCGTGACGATCGCATCATGGAAGGTTGCGCCAGAGGCAAGCCAACCGAGCATCGTCAGGAAGGCAGTTGCATGGACGATCGGTGCATAGAGCCGCGAAGCGCGCTCGGCCAGGCGCAGATAGCGCGAGCGCGCCTGCAGGGCATGATCAAGTAGCCGAGAAATCTCGGCGAGCAGCGTGTCCTGCGAGGCCGCCAACGCGCGAACGCGCAAGGTACCCGATCGCACCAATGTACCGGCGAACACTGCGCTGCCGGGCGCCACGAGCGCGGGCAAGGTCTCACCCGTAATGAGGCTTCGATCGACCTCGGAGCGGCCGTCGATCACGTCGCCATCGACGGTACAGCATTCGCCGGGTCGCACCAGCACGACGTCCCCTGGTTTGATCGTTGATGCCGGAACGGTTCTGATGTCCGTCGGGCTTATGAACTTCGCGGCGGTCTCCGCCTTGAGCGCGGCAAGATTGCCGGCGAAGGCGCGGGTGCGCCGCCTCACGTTCTGGTCGAGATAACGGCCTGCGAGTAGGAAGGCGATCAACATGATCGCCGCGTCAAAATATGCATGCTCGGCATGAGCGATGGTCTCGATCAGCGAAGTCGCCAACGCGAGCAAGACGCCGATGCTGATCGGCACGTCCATGTTGGCCCCGCGCGCCCGTAGCGCGGCAAAAGCTGAGGAGAGGAACGGCTGCGCCGAATAAGCCGCGGCGGGCAGCACGATCAGCGCGGAGATCCAGTGAAAGAAGTCGCGCTGCTCCGGCAGCATGTCCGAGACATTGCCGGACCATACCGGGATCGAGAGCATCATAACATTCATCGCGGCAAAAGCGGCCACGCCCAGCCGCCGCAGCAAGTCCCGCGCCCGCTCCGATTCCAGTGTCTCCGCATTGTCCCGCTGAAAGGGATATGCGCGATAGCCCAGTTCAGCGAGCCGCTTGATGAATAGCGCTGGATCGAGCGCGCCTGCTTTCCATTCCAGCGCCAGTCGGTTGTCGGTGAGATTCACGCGCACCGAGGTCACGTCCGGAATGCTCGATAGATTGCGCTCGATCTTGCCTATGCAGCCCGCGCAATTGATCCCTTCTACCGCGAGGTCGAGTTGGACGAAGCCTGTGCCTGTCCTCTTCAAATAGTGCGAAAAGTCGATGTCCGCCTGCATGCTCATGTGCCCTCAGTCCAAGACGATGCGGTTTTTCGACAAAAACATGCGGCGGCCGTCAGCGCCGCCTTCGATCACGAGATCCCACCGCCCGACAGCGACTGCCTCGGCGTCCCCTCGGTAGTTTCCGGCACTGCGCTCCGCCACATTGATCGCGCGATCGGCCCGGCGGTCCACCGGTCGCTCGAGCCGGGCCTCGAAATTCATTCCTACGAGAGGCGCGCCTGCGCGATCGCGCGCCTCGATCGCAAGCACCGCCCGGCCATCGGACTGCCGTTGGACGTGTACCTGCACCTGCCAGCTTCGCTCGTTCTGGTCCCGCGCCGCCAGGATCTCATGCTGATAGGCGAGGCTCGCGCTGTAGGCGCTGTCAACCTCAGTTCCCGGCAGCGTCATGATGGCAAAGCGCATCATGATCAAATTGGCGCCAATCACGACCGAAAAGAAAGTGAGTATGACGATCAGGACAAAGCGTCCGGTGATGGGCCGCGCGACTGGAGTTGATGCGGTCATTGGCAAGATCTCGTCAGTAATTCTCAGGGGAACACGAAGTGATCCGTTGCGGAGGCAACCTCACCGAGGCCAATGTCGGTGACTCGAAATGTCACCGGCATCGACCGTTCCGACATGTCGTCGGCCGGCGCGGTCACCAATAAGCGAAGTTCTGTCGTGGTGTCGCGAGCCAAGACAATCGTCGGTCGTTCCACGGTCACAGAATCTACGCCGACGACGTGGATGGACGTTTGGGGCGGCCCATCGATGTCGATGGCAATGACACGGTCGAAGGTGAGCTTGTTAAGCAAGCGCACCGTGTAGCCGTTGCGAATCGAACCATCGCTGAGCCTGACCGCCATCGGATTACGATCGTGCAGCACGTTGACGTCGAGCAGTGTTCTGGACAACAACCCATAAAGCATCATCGCACAGACGACCGAGATCAAAGACGCATATACGATCGTCCGCGGGCGTACCGGCTTGAAGACCTCCGGCTTGCCTTCCATGCGGCGCCTGATATTGATGTCGTTGTCGTAACCAATCAGGCGACCTGCACGCCCGATCTTCTTCATGACGGTATCGCAGGCGTCGATGCATAACCCGCACTGGATGCAGCCGAGCTGGGCGCCGTTGCGAATATCGACGCCGGTCGGACAGACCGCCGCGCATTGATTGCAATCGATGCAGTCTCCGATCTTTTCGCCCCGCGCGCGCAGATCGAATGACTTCTTCAACGAGCAGCGCTGTTCGCCGCGATCGTATTTGTAGGTGACATTGAGTGCCCACTCGTCGGTGAGCGCGGCCTGGATGCGCGGCCAGGGGCACATATACACGCAAACCTGTTCGCGCATGTAGCCGGCCAACAGGTACGTCGTAGCGGTCAGGATCCCGATCCAGATATAGGCGATCGCGGGCGCCTGGAATGTCGCCAGATCGCGCACCAATGTATGCGCGTCGGCGAAGTAGAGCACCCAGGCACCACCGGTCCACCAGGCGATCATCAACCAGACCGCGTGCTTTAGCACGCGCTTTGCCGCCCGCCCCACTGTCATCGGGCGTGCGGCGGCCCTCAGTCGGTCGCGACGATCGCCCTCGACCCAACGCTCTACGGCATAGAACAGATCGGTCCATGCCGTTTGCGGACAGAGATAGCCGCACCAAATACGTCCGCCCAGCGCGTTCATCAAGAATAGTGCCAGCGCGGCAAGCACGAGCAGCCCGGTGAAGTAGTAAAGCTCCTGCGGCCACAACTCGATGAAGAAAAAGTAGAACCGCCGGTTCGGGAAATCGAGCAACACCGCCTGGTCAGGAGCGCCTAAGCCACGACGCCAACGCACGAACGGCAGCAAATAGTAGATGCCCAGACACACCACCATCAGCCGCCATTTGATCGTGCGGAAAGTGCCGCAGACGCTCTGCGGATGGACCTTCCTATGAGCTGTATAGAGAGGCCCATCTTCACCGATCGGCGCGTCATCGCGCGGACCAGTCTCGTTCAGGGCTAGCTTCATGGCCGACCTTACATCTGGCACGGGTGACTGACCTAGAGCCTCGTCGATGGGCCGGTGGCTTCTCGGCTCATCTCGCCTATTGCCCACCACCGAGCGAGTGCACATAGACAGCAAGTGCCTTGATCGTGATGGGATCGAATCGCCCGCTCCAGGCCGGCATGATGCCCCCACGGCCATAGCTGATCGTCTCGATCAGCGTCTCCTCGTCCGAGCCGTACAACCAAATGTGGTCCGTCAGATTCGGCGCGCCGAGCTCATGGTTGCCTTTGGCGTTCTCGCCATGGCAGACCGCACAATTGTCGGCAAAGATCCTTGTGCCGGCCGCGGCATCGAAATTGGCGTCTATTGACAGGCCGGACAGCGATCGCACGTAATTCGCTACTGTGGCGATCTCATCTTTCCTGAGGATGCCGTCGCGACCGAAGGCCAGCATTTGCCCCTCATGGGCCTGGGCGTGCCCGGAACGTGCGCCGAACTGGATGGTCCGCTGGATCTGATCGAGCGATCCGCCCCACAACCAGTCATCGTCGTTTAGATTGGGATAACCCTTGGCACCTGTGCCGCCGCTGCCATGGCATGGCGCGCAATTGTCTGCGAACACCGTCTTGCCCCGGGCACGGGCCAGCGCCAGCAGGGCCGGATCCGTCTCGATCTCTGTCAGAGACGCTTTGCCGAGAACCGCCATTTTCTCGCCCCGCAGCTTCTCGAGCCCGGCAAGATCGCTGACGACACTCGCGCGGGTCGAATGTTGAAATACGCCGGTCGTGTAGCTGGAGAGGAGCGGCCAGGCCGGATAGACGACCCAATAACCGATCGCCCAAAGGATGGTGGCGTAGAAGGTCGAGATCCACCAACGCGGCAGCGGCGTGTTGAGCTCCTTTATGCCATCCCATTCGTGTCCCGTCGTGGAGCGGCCGGAGATCCGATCGAAGTCGTTGCGGTGAGTCATGGTCTGTCAATCTCGGCACAGCGGCATGCGCGCCGCAGAGTCAAAACGCCGCTTATTGCCGGGCCACAGCGCATAAACAACGACGGCCATGAAGATGCCGACAAACAACGGCGTCCAGAGGCTTACGACGAAGCTTGACGCCAGGTTCTCGATGGAAATGACGGCTTTCATCACAAGATCCTTCAGCGCAGATTGGCTTTTTCGTCGTAGAGCTTGAAATCGATCAACGTACCGAGCATCTGCAGATAGGCGATGAGCGCATCGAGTTCGGTCGGATTTCCAACGCTTCCGTCGAAATTGCGCGCAGCTGCCTTCGGATAGCGTTTCTGGAACGAGGCGAGGTCCGCGCTGTCAGGATCGAGCTGGGTCTTCAAGTCAGCGACCGCGTTCTTGATTTGATCTTCGGTATAGGGGACGCCGACCGCCCGGTTGGTGCGCAGATGTGCGGCCATGTCGGTCAGGTCGAGCTCGGTGTGCGCCAGCGTCGGGTATCCGGGCATGACCGACCGCGGGACGATGGCCCGCGGATTGGTCAGATGCGTGACGTGCCATTCATCGGAATATTTCGCGCCGACGCGTGCGAGGTCCGGGCCGGTACGCTTCGAGCCCCATTGAAACGGGTGATCATACATGCTCTCGGCGGCCAGCGAGTAATGTCCGTAGCGCTCGACCTCGTCACGCAATGGCCGGATCATCTGCGAGTGACACAGATAGCAGCCTTCGCGCACGTAGATGTTGCGGCCTGCAAGCTCAAGCGGGGTATATGGTCGTACGCCATCCACGGCCTCGATCGTACTTTTGAGGTAGAACAGCGGCGTGATCTCGACCAGCCCCCCGATCGCGATCACGGCAAGGATGCCTGCGATCAGGATGATCGAGTTCTTCTCAAAGACCTTGTGTCGGTTCCAAAGAGACATGCGATGACCTATTCCGCGACTTGGAGCGCTCCAGTGTCCTGGATTTGATCGGTTTGCTTTGCATTCACGGTCATCCAGAGATTGGCGGCCATGATCAGCGCTCCAATCAGGAACATTGCGCCTCCCGCGGCGCGGATGAGGTAGAAGGGATGCATAGCCTCGACCGACTCGATGAACGAGTATTCGAGGAACCCTAGCGAGGTATAGGCGCGCCACATCAGGCCTTGCAGGACACCAGACACCCACATCGCCGAGATGTAGAGCACGATCCCGATCGAGGCGATCCAGAAGTGCCAGTTGACGAGCTTGAGGCTGTACAGCTCGCGCTTCCAAAGCCAGGGAATCAGGCAATAGAGCGCACCGAACGATACAAATCCGACCCAGCCCAGCGCGCCGGAATGCACGTGGCCGACTGTCCAGTCGGTGTAATGGCTGAGCGAATTGACGACCTTGATTGCCATGGTCGGGCCCTCAAACGTCGACATGCCATAAAAGGCAACCGAGACCACGAGCATGCGGAGCACCGGGTCAGTGCGCAGCTTGTCCCACGCCCCCGAGAGCGTCATCAGGCCGTTGATCATGCCGCCCCATGAGGGCATCCACAGCATGATCGAGAACGTCATGCCCAGGGTCTGCGTCCAATCCGGCAGCGCGGTGTAATGTAGATGGTGAGGGCCGGCCCAGATGTAGAGGAAGATCAGCGCCCAGAAGTGGATGATCGAGAGGCGGTAGGAATAGACCGGGCGCTCGGCTCTCTTCGGAATGAAGTAGTACATGATGGCCAGAAAGCCGGCGGTCAGGAAGAAGCCGACCGCGTTGTGGCCGTACCACCACTGAAACATGGCGTCCTGCACACCGCCCCAGGCGATGTAGGATTTCGAACCGAACACGGAGACCGGTAATGCTGGATTGTTGCCGAGGTGGAGCACCGCAATGGTGACGATAAAAGCGAGATAGAACCAGTTGGCGACGAAAATGTGCGGCTCTTTCCTTTTCACCAATGTCGCCAGGAACACGATGAAATAAGTGACCCAGACGATGGTGAGCCAGAGATCGGCGTACCATTCGGGCTCGGCGTATTCCTTTGACTGGGTGGCGCCGAACAGATAGCCGGTGCCCGCGATCAGGATGAAAAAATTATAGCCGACTACCACGAACCACGGCGCAAGATCGCCGGCAAGGCGCGTGCGGCAGGTCTTCTGCACGACGTAGAAGGAGGTCGCGATAAGCACGTTTCCGCCGAACGCAAAGATCACGGCCGACGTATGCAGCGGGCGGAGTCGGCCGAAGCTCGTCCAAGGCAGATCGAAATTCAGTGCGGGCCAGGCAAGTTGCGAGGCGATAAAAACGCCGACCGAAAAGCCTGCGATACCCCAGAACATCGCCATCACTGAGGCGAATTTGATCGGAGCGAGATTGTAATTCGGCCTCCCCTTGATCTGCGCCGGCGGCAATTGTGCCGGGCGTTCGTAGTAGCGATTGAGGATAACGCTTGCGGCGGCCAGGCTGGCGGCGGACGAGATCAATGCGTGGAAGGTAAACGCAGGATCGTGCCCCATCGCTCCTGCGAAATAGCAAACATAGGCAGAAACGGCGAATACCGACATCAGGCCTGCTTCGCCCATGGTCATGGATTTCGAGGTGGCGGATGGGCTTGTCATGTCTTGGCCTCTTTGAAAGCGGGCTTGCCAGGAGATCACATTTTCGGGGGACGGGACGATCGAGCGCGATCAATCGCCAAAACGCCGCGGAGCGCTGCCGATATCAGGCACGAGCGCGCGCAGAGTATGTTCGTTGGGGCAGCCTTTGAGGGGATTTACAGGCCTATGCCGCTTGAGGTCGGCCGCGCAGCGGATCTTGGTCTGACACAGGCCGCATACCCGCTGCAAATCGCGCAACACGTCTCCATGGCGGGCGGCCAGCACATTCTCGGAAAAGCCGGCAAGTGCGAGGCGCTTGCTTAAGAGTTCAGGAGAGCCGGGATTTTGCGCCATCTTTCGAAAGTCGGACGTGGACAGATTAAGTTCACGTGCGATCGCGTCGATGTCCTGCGCGCTCAAATAGGCCAATTCGGCTGTCCGGGACAGCTTCGCTCGTAACCGGGTGAGCAGATTCTTGAACCCCCAAGGGCGACGGACATATCCAGATTGGCTAACCATGTGTCATACCCCTCAAAGCAGCCATAGCTGCCGGCGGCAGACTTGTTTTTGACATCCATCAAATAAGGCCCGTCTGTGGGAGAAAATCGTCGATCCGGATCGCCCCTGCCGGACGACGATGCGCTGCGAGCCCGCAGAACCGCAGACCGGCAAATGTCGGGCGAGCTCTACGAGGGTGTCGCGAACAAGAGGGCCGCCTGCTCAATTGGCGGCAGCATCGCGAGCTGTTCTCTCGATCGACGCTCGCGAAGACGTTTTGTAAATCTCGGCCTGGATTGGCGGAGTGTCTCTACGATCAAAATTCGTGGACTTCCCTAGCCGAGTTCAGGCTAACCACCCCATGCCGGGGGCAACGCAGGCGGGGTTCGAAGCTCCATCGCATCGGCGAAGATGGTCCAATCACGGACACCTTTTTGCTTGCAGAAATCGGTTTCTGCCTGCTGTGCAGCAGCACTCAGCGAGGCTGCATGTACCCGGAACGCTGCCTGACAGGCACGATGCTCGTGACCGGTATCGTCACAAACGGTCTTGATGAACCGAACGTTAAATGAAGGCATGATACCCTATTCCTGTGCGTTTGCTTATCTTGCATTCTGCCAGCCGCGCCAGGCGAGTGTTTGATTTGTCTCAAACCCAAAAAGATTCTCGCTCCATCGAGATAAGGGTGAGACTTGGGCAGGTGATGCGAGTGCTCTTTCCCGAAGAAGCTGCAGATCACCAAGCGTCCGGGCTTGGCGGATCACATCTGGTTGAGGTGGCTCAGGAACAGCAGCTTCGTCTTCCCGGTCCTTTGAGAACTTTCTGGATCAGCGTCTCAACTTTGCCGGACGCACGCGATTGGGAGCAGATAGCGATTGTCGATCAATCCCAACTTCGATCGCCGGCGATGTGGAAGCTTGTGACGCCGCGAACCTTGCACGGTGCTTGGTCGTCTCACAAGGCATTCCCGACAGCTCCGCCTGATTACGAGGCAGCGGGCAAAGGCATTTCCGACCGGCACCGGCGGCCGAGGACTACCGGCGACGAGAACTGCCCGCACGTGAGCAAATGAGGCGAACCGGCTTCATCTCGCTCGTGATGGTCCACCCTGCCGCCGCGACGGCAAAGCCGATGATCAGGCTGGCCGCAGCCAAGGTTTCGATAAGCCCAAGGTTAAAGACTTCGGCGCCATAGCCGATGGCTACGATCAGCGCGGGCAAGACCAACGACAATGTGAGGCGAGCAATCAACTTAGCATCTCCTTTGCGACTCTCGCAGCTCAATGGCACGCGCTGTCATGATGCAATGCCCGTACGCTGCGCAGCCTCAGCATTCGCACATTGCGCGTCCGACATTTTTGATTTCCATCAAACCCGCTACACGCTGGCGTGTCGCGTGGATCGATGCGCGGCCCTGCCGGATGAGCCGGTTTACTACGTGATACCGGCAACGCATTGGCATTGGCTACTCGTCCTCGCCCCCGTTCTAGACGCGGATCAGTTTTTTTGACCTGCATCAATACGGCGGTGGCGGCTTGCGGATAGAAACGACTTTCCAGTCAAGCTCAGATACATGGCAGATAGAAAGACTTGACGCCCCATCATCTTTTCGTATCCAAATACCGGCGACTCGGCTCACGAACTGCTGCCGGACGCATCCGAGCGAGCTGCACCCGGTCACCTACGCCGCGTGTGATGCTGGCCACTTCATCGACCCGCGGATCGGCGCGATGGTCGGGCCGAGCGCAGCTGGCCCATCTGAATGCCATCAAGCGAATTCCGGCGTCATACCATTCCCGCACGGACACGCCGCCTGGCTCGCAAGAGCGCGTTCGACGGCATCAAGACTCCACGCCCCACGGTCACTTCGTGGAACGGGGAAACTTCCGACCGACAAAGGATGTTCGACATGACAGACCACGGCGACAATTGTCCCGCCGCGGGCACACTTGCGGGAACGGCAGTCCACTCCAGCTGCTGTACAACGGTCATCAATACCAGCCGACGCTGGCTTAAACTGGTCCGGTTCGACTCGACCGGATCCCGGGAACTGCTTCGCAGCCTTTATACTTCGGTCGGGCGATCGGAACACGTCCCAGCACGACAGGATCGGCTGCGCCCCAAAGCATCCGGACCGCAACTGGCGTGATCGAGACCATGCGCCGCTTAGGCGAGATCAGGCTGTGCTGTTGGCGCAGCGACCGAGCGATCTCTCCCGTAGTACTCGAAAGGTTGCCTGATTTTGTCAGTCAACGGCGATGAACACCGTCCAGGATCTATTGGCAACTTGACCTGGGAGCGCATTGAAACGGCGCCCTTTGACCGGGAGCTGGAGATCGCGGTGATCGAGGGTAATATCATTCACCGGCTGGTCTTTCCTTGCCGCCGGATCTTCGGCGGCTGGATCAAGGCCACGACCGGAGAGCACGTCACTGTGCAGCCCACGCACTGGCGCATCTGGCCGAGATAGCGGCGGCCGCCCTGCACACAATTGGTAGTGCAACGAAAGGTGGCTGCATCCGGTCGCCTCACATAGACAAATTATGTACAGTCGATCGAATGAGAGGGTTTGCCGGGAAACATGTCCGACCACATCTGGTACCGCTACGGCACAGCCGCGGCGGCTGCCGCGCTGGCGCTCGTGCTTCGTGCGGCCCTGGATCCATATCTTCAGGACCGCACGTTCACGATCATCTACCTTCCAGTCATCGTTTTTGCCGCTTTCGCTGGCGGCCGCGGACCGGCCATCTTCGCTACGCTGCTCTGCCTTATCATCAGCGCGGCATGTCTTGGGAACAACCTCATCTCCGATTCCGCAAACATGATCGATATAGCCGGACTCGCGGTACTTGGGCCCCTGCTCGGCTTCGTGGGCGATCGGCTGCGGCGAGAATCAAAGCAGGCGCGGCACCGGCAAGCCCATCTGCAGTCGATCCTGGACACTGTCCCGGAAGCCATGATCGTGATTGACGAGAAGGGACTCATTCGCTCGTTCAGCGCCGCGGCAGTGCGTTTATTCGGTTGGTCTCCGGACGAAGTGGTCGGAGCGAATGTATCCAGGTTGATGCCGCAGCCCTACCGCGCCGAGCATGACAGCTACATTGAACGCTATCTGGCTACCGGAGAGCGGCGCATTGTCGGCATCGGCCGTATCGTGGTCGGCGAGCGAAGCGACGGCTCGACCTTTCCGATGGAGCTTGCCGTCGGCGAGGCCAAAGTGCGCGGCGAACGATTCTTTACCGGTTTCATCCGAGACCTCACCGAACGGCGAGCGCAGGAACGGCGATTGCAGGAACTGCAATCTGAGCTCGTGCACGTCTCGCGGTTGACCGCCATGGGTGAGATGGCCTCGTCTATTGCCCACGAGATCAACCAGCCGCTCTCCGCAATCACAAATTACATGCGCGGCGCTAAGACGCTGCTGGCGTCAGACAAGCCGGACGCCAACCGTATTGGTGATGCCATCGAACATGCCACCCAGCAAGCTCTGCGCGCCGGCGAAATCATCAAGCGCCTGCGGGAATTCGTTGCCAAAGGCGAGACGGAGCACACAATGGAGAATCCACTCACCATGCTTGAAGAGGCGGTCGCTCTGGCCTTGCTCGGCGCCAAGGATCAAGGCGTGCGGGTGACGATCCGCAGCGATCGCGATCTGCCATCGATGATCGTGGACAAGATCCAGATCCAGCAGGTCGCGCTGAACCTGATACGAAACGCGATCGAGGCGATGGCTTCCAGCCCGCGTCGCGAATTGACGGTCGGAGTTGCCAAAGTCGACGGCCTCGCCAGGTTTACCGTCGCCGATACGGGCTCTGGTATCAGCCCTGATGTCGCCAATCGCCTGTTCCAACCCTTTGTCACGACCAAAGAGCATGGCATGGGTGTGGGACTATCAATTTGCCGGACGATCATCGAGTCCCATGGCGGCCACATCGTCGTGGAAGCCAATCCTGGCGGCGGCACGGTGTTTCACTTTACCCTGCCATTTGCGGAGGCCAATGAGGAAGCATGACCATGCGGCGCATTCTTGTGATCGACGATGACGCCGCGATGCGGGACTCGCTCGCGTTTCTGCTTGATGTTAGAGGTTTCTGCGTGGCAACCTATGAGACGGCGAGCGGCTTTCTCAGTGACGCCGCGAGTGGTCCGGTTGACTGCATTGTGTCGGACATCCGCATGCCGGGCATGAGCGGCCTGGAACTGGTCCGCAAACTGAAGGCGGATCGCGTCGACTGTCCCGTCATCCTTATAACTGGTCATGGCGACGTAACGCTGGCAGTCGAAGCGATGAAAGCGGGTGCGGTCGACTTTATCGAGAAACCCTTCGAAGACGAGGTGCTATTGCGTGCGATCAATAGCGCCTTGGAAGCAAGGCCAACCGAGCCAGCGGACGATGCGGTGAAACTCCAGGCCGAAGCCCGCCTGGCAGAACTCTCGTCGCGCGAGCGTGATGTCCTGCAGGGACTACTGGCCGGCAAGATCAACAAGGTGATCGCCCATGATCTTGGTATCAGCCCGAGAACGGTCGAGGTTTACCGGGCGAACGTCATGGCCAAGACCAATGTTCGCAGCATGTCCGAGTTGATGCGAATAGCCATCGCCGCCGGACTCTAGCAACATCGCAAGCGACCGAATGTCCTATTCAAGCATCAAGCTGTGTGCTCCGACCGGTCAGCAGATCGCACCGAGCAGGTCATGTTCCCGATGCGGAGGCACCTCAATCCTCTGCGGATTCTTGGCAGGCGTAGATTGTGCGTCAGCGGCGGCATGTGAAACGGATCAATTGTTGGCCCGGATTGTACTCCGAGGCAGCGGTCTTTGACTTCGGAGAACGACAGTGCTCGGGAACATACTGGTTCACCTTCCGACGGAGCTCCCGGCGCGGGCTGCAATCAACGGGTCGATTTCGTTTGCACTGAGTACCGGCGCGCATCTTGACGTTGTAGCCATCGGCTACGAGAGAACCATTATTCCGCTTCTTGCAATGGGCGTAACGGCAGTTACCGCTGTTTTCGACGTTGAGCAGACGCGTGCGTTGGAGCGGGCTGAAGCAGCACTTCATATCTTCGACATCCAGGCGCGGACTGCCGGCATTTCCTATACGAGTCGTGCGCTGAGCGCGATTCCAGCAGACGCGCGCCGCATCATCTGTGCAAGCGCGCGAGTCCACGACATGACCATCGTTACACAGCCTCAGAGCGGCTACGATAGTTACGACAATTTTATACCTAGGGAGATTCTTTTCCAGGCTGGCGGGCCAGTTCTGTACCTGCCGCCTACCTTCCACGGCGCCTTCTCGATCAGACGGGTAGGGATTTGCTGGGACGGCAGCCGCCGTGCGGCCCGTGCGTTGCACGACGCGACGCCACTTTTGTGTAAAGCCGATGCCCTCACCATCATCGCGACCACCGCTCCGGACAAGGTCCCGGCAGAGAGTTCCACCGCGCATCTGGGAGAGTATCTTGCAAAATCAGGACTTCCTGCGAGGGTCGTGTCACTTCCGACATCTCGGGCAGCGCGGCGCGCCCTCCTGTCGCTTGCGGCCGACGAGAGCCTCGACCTGCTGGTGATGGGAGGATACGGTTGCTCTCGGCTGCAGGAGAGGCTGCTCGGGACCGCGGGGCATATGCTTCGCGGGATCAACATCCCGGTCCTGATGTCACACTGAGGGCCAGACCGTACGGGCGGCATGTCGCCAGATCCGCGAGGATGCCATCAAAATGCTGTCGCGATCGGCATCCGACGATGCCCGAGCTCAACATGAGGCTAGACCACGATTTTCCTCCGGGTTCTAGGATTGCGGGAGTGCGGCAGAGCGGGCCGTTGAGCCAGGTCAATATGTCGCGCGAGACTAGCTCTATGATTCAGCTTCCAACTCGGACCACATGAAGTGACGACCGGGCCGTCGTCCACGTCGATGAGCCACGGCCGACCAGGATCAGAGTCATGATTTGCGAAGGCGACTTCCTGCGGCGGGCTGAAAGTGACGGTGGAGACAGCTCTTGGAACCCTCCACCGGTGCGGCCGTGCGCGTTCGATTGTTTCCGCGGCGGCCGGCCAGCATACAGCTTCCGATTCAAAGCTGGCCCAATTTGATTTGAGCGTGTTCGAGTAACAGGAGACCCGCGTCGCGCGTCGTTCAAGAGGAACTGATCATGAACTTACGTGTAAATACCTAGTGGCTTCTACTTAGGTAAAACATCTAGATTTCACAGTTTGTCAGGAGCGGCCAATCTGCGTCTCATCGACGTTCGCAAGCAAAGTCCGCCATGTACGCCCGGGCCGCCATCCTTACTGAGACCAACCGCCATCCACCCAACGTCTTGCGTGGGCAATCTGACAATCGTGGACCGCTTGGTATGATTGCGACACCGATGCGGTTCACACGCAATAGCGAGATTTACGGAGAGGACGAAGCAGCCGAATACCTTTATCAGGTGGTATCGGGTGCTGTGCGAACCTACAAGATTCTGGAAGACGGACGTCGTCAGATCGGCGCGTTTTATTTGCCCGGTGACATCTTTGGCTTTGAGGCTGAAGAAAGCCATATCTCTTCGGCCGAGGCGATCTGCGAGACGCACCTGCTGATGGTGAAGCGCACCGCTGTCATCTTTCGCGCCAGCCACGAGAGGGAACTCGCAAGGCAACTCTGGGACGCGATGGCGCTTGAGCTCCGCCGTTTCCAGGCGCATTCGATGCTCCTGATCAGCAGCGCAGAAGATCGGGTCATCGCGTTCCTGCTCGACATATCTCGGCGCACTACGAAGAGCGCGGCCATCGATCTGCCCATGTCACGGCAGGATGTTGCAGATTACCTTGGCTTGACCATCGAGACGGTATCGCGCACTTTCACTCAACTTGAGCAGAACGGCGCGATCGCCCTGCCGACCACTCGCCGCGTCGAGCTCAGCAAGAACACATTGTCCAACCGCCTTGCGCAGAACTCTGGCTAAGTGATTTGCGCCAGCTCCAGGCAGGGCGGCGCACTCCTTCTGTGCGCCGAGCAGTGCTGGAAAATACAGCGCAGAAGGACATCAAACTGCGGCTTGGGCGATCCGGGCACAAATCGCCGCTAGTTTACATTTTCCTCCATGGAGCACCGCAATGATCATCGGTCGCTTGCTTCGAGAGCATCGCAATATTGATCTGCTTTTGGTCGCCCTTCAACGCGAATTGGAGATTTTTGAGCAAGGACATCGTCCGGACTATGAGGTGATCCGCGCGATTATCAGCTATTTCGAGGTTTACCCTGAGGTGTATCATCATCCTCAAGAAGACTTGATCTTTTCCAAGCTCAAGAGGTGCGATCCGGATGCGGCCGCAATGGTCGGCGATCTCGCGCATGAGCATCAAGAAGTCATCGACCGCTTGCACCACTTCGCTCGCGCCATTGATGGCGTCTTGGCAGATCGTGAAGTCCTTCGGCAAGACGTCGGCAAGATCGTACGCGACTTTATAGTACGCGAGCGGCACCACATGATGTGGGAAGAACGAGATTTCTTCCCAGCCGCCGTTGCGGCTTTATCGGCTCAGGATTGGGCCGAAGTCGCTTCCGCCCTCACCGATCACGGAGATCCGCTATTCAGCGAGACAGCTGAAGCGGCTTCCGACGCGCTAAGAGCGCATATTCTACAATTGGAACAAGAAGCTGAGGCCGAACGGAGCGCACTTGCGTTTTCAAGCGCGTTGGCCGGCAACCCGCGACACGATGCGGAGAGAGATGGACCACATTGATCGCTGCCGCTTCGCCAGGGAATTGGACATCATTTCATGGGACTCGAAAGGAAGATCGCCTCGCCTGCCCTCAGGTTACGCACAGGCGATAGGCTTCTCCGCCTGACGATCGTTTGCTTCAACTGGAGGCGCAAGCGGCATGGCCGAACGTTTAAACGGTCTGATCCAAACATAATCGGATACCGCAAATCCCGGAACGTTCGCTCTGCACAGCAGAGCTGTCGGATGTCAATTTCGAGAAAGATCCGTTTGCTGCTTCGTTTCGTCTCGTTCTCGCTCTCATGGGAGGTGCATTGCCAAGGAGGCTCATTCCTGCCGTGCGACCGCTTCACACAATTCAAAGCATGATGTATGCGCCGCTGGCATGACCTACCGGCCAGCCCATCAGTAACCTGCGATATTTGAGGCAGCGCAAAGCTTACCATGCACCTGTCCGATAATCGGGCGCCCAGAGAGCGAGAGAGGCATCGCAATGCGACCGGACCTAGCACAATCCTACGGGCAGCACCGACTACCGCGCTACACCAGCTATCCGAGCGCCCCTCATTTCTCAGCATCAGTTCGGGAGTTCGACTATCAAGCTTGGCTCAAGTCTCTCGACGGCCAGCGGTCCGCCTCGATCTACGTGCACGTGCCATTTTGCCGAAGCATGTGTTGGTACTGCGGCTGCCATACATCTGTCACGAAACGCGACGATCCGATCGCGATCTATACGGCTGGATTGCGCACTGAAGCCTACCTCGTTGCAGAAGCCGTTGGCCAACGACAGCCAATCTCTCATATCCACTTCGGCGGTGGCACGCCGACGATCCTGACACCTGAAGCATTCGCCGACTTGGTCGGCTCGTTGCGTTATTCGTTCGCCCTCCTGCCTGATGCCGAGATCGCCGTGGAGATCGATCCCCGCATGTTGAGCAATCCGATGGCCGAAGCCCTGGGCTATAGCGGGGTCAACCGGGCAAGCCTTGGCGTGCAGAGCTTCGACCCGGTCGTCCAGCAGGCCATCAACCGCCCGCAGAGCTTCGAACAGACCGCAATTTCGGTCGAGCGGTTACGCCACGCCGGCATTTGCCGGATCAATTTCGACCTGTTGTATGGGCTGCCCGGGCAGACGGTCGATTCGTGCCTTGATACCGTCGGCAAATGCCTCGAATTGTATCCGGACCGGTTTTCGGCCTTTGGTTACGCGCACGTTCCGACCTTCAAAAAGCATCAACGCAAGATCGACGAATCCACTCTGCCCGACAGCGTCGAGCGCTATCTCCAATCCGAAATGGTAGCTCACACTTTGGTTGACGCTGGATACGTACGGGTCGGCATCGATCACTTCGCCCTGCCGCACGACAATCTCGCTGTGGCGGCGAAGCACGGCAGGTTGCGGCGCAATTTCCAGGGGTACACTGACGATTGCGCGGACGCCCTTATTGGTCTCGGTGCCAGCGCCATCGGCTGCCTGCAACAGGGGTTCGTCGCGAATGCCGTCTCGACCAGGGATTACCTCGCCCGCATCACCGAGGATCGGCTCGCGACGGCGAAGGGCTATTTACTGACTGATGATGATCGCTACCGGGCGGAGATCATCGAGCGGATTATGTGCGACATGACAATCGATCTGTCCGAGACGTCTCGCCGTCACGGCAGGGATCCGGAGTCGGCCGTTGTCGATCGGCCCAGACTCGACAGCCTTATCGCAGATGGCGTCGTCGTAGTTGACAATGGCCGGCTTTCACTGGCCGATGGCGCCGAGTTCCTCGTCCGGAGCGTCGCCTCGGCGTTCGATGCTCACCTTCCTCGGTGCGGGGCTACGCACAGTCTGGCGGTCTGATCCTCGAGGACAGGCGGGTTCGTCTGTCTAACGATCCCGCACTTCGGTCTTAACGAATGTATATACATGTCGTATGTACAACACGCTGACAGCCGATCGTAGATCGGATGGTGTCCGTGGGCTCGACTCGGCGCAGGACCTAGCAGGCCGTTGAAGAACTCAGCCGCGTTCGCAAACGAAGGCTGAATCGTCGCCATTGTGGATGTAGAAGTGGCCAACGAGCCTGCCCGCAGTGCCGATCATGGCCCA
>NZ_JBUYWT010000082.1:0-24471 GCF_055264925.1 Bradyrhizobium sp. KZN70725 | reverse complement strand
CTTCATGGCGTCGGCGAGGAACTTGCCGATCTCGGCATCGCCGTTGGCCGAAATGGTGCCGACCTGGGCGATCTCCTCGTTCGAGGTGACCTTCTTCGAGTTCTTCTGGAGATCCGCAACGACGGCTTCGACCGCGAGGTCGATACCGCGCTTCAGATCCATCGGGTTCATGCCGGCGGCGACCGACTTGGCGCCTTCGCGCACGATTGCGGCTGCAAGCACGGTCGCCGTGGTGGTGCCGTCGCCGGCCGCGTCAGCGGACTTGGAGGCGACTTCGCGCACCATCTGCGCGCCCATGTTCTCGAACTTGTCCTCGAGCTCGATCTCCTTGGCGACGGTGACGCCGTCCTTGGTGATGCGGGGAGCGCCGAACGACTTCTCGAGAACGACGTTGCGGCCCTTGGGGCCGAGGGTGACCTTCACCGCGTTGGCGAGGATGTCGACACCACGCAACATACGGTCGCGTGCGTCTACGCCAAATTTAACTTCTTTAGCTGACATGATGGGTTTCCCTGAGTGTTTAGATCGGTCTCACCCTTGGCGAGGCGCCCGGCAGGCGCTCCTCAGGGGTGAGCTGTGCGAGCGTTGGATTAGGCGGCCTTCTTCTTGGAAGCGGGGACGTCGAGCACGCCCATGATGTCGCTTTCCTTCATGATCAACAGATCCTGGCCGTCGATCTTGACCTCGGTGCCCGACCACTTGCCGAACAGGACGCGGTCGCCCACCTTGACGTCGATCGGGGTCAATTTGCCGCTCTCGTCGCGGCCGCCGGGGCCGACGGCGATGACTTCGCCCTGCGAGGGCTTCTCCTTGGCATTGTCCGGAATGATGATGCCACCCGCGGTCTTCTCTTCGGCGTCGATGCGCTTGACCACGACGCGGTCGTGAAGCGGACGTAATTTCATGCAGTCCTCCTAAGCGTTTGTACAATCTAGAGATTTTCTGACGTTAGCAATCGATGCCCATGAGTGCTAATTCGGGCCGAGCTGAGATAGGATAGGATTTTTTCGGGAGCAAGGAACTCCGGCAGAAAAAATAGGCAGCTCACGTCGAATCCGCCCCAGTACATGCCGCGCGTCGGCTTCGAATATTCGAAGGATGTCGGCAGCCGGCTCGCGCGAGACGGAGCTCCAGCCTTCGCGCATCGACCTGCCGCCCATCCCCTGCTCCAGTCGTGCTCGCGCTGAAGGATGCGGCGCCTTACCTTCCGGAGCCTCGCGACGTGATCAAATTCCTGCTTGGCCACCGAGTGACGCAACGTCTCATTTCCCGCGGCTGCCCTCACATCCATGTCCTGTCCGCATTATTACGATTAACTCCCTGTTTGCATTGGGGATCGGACGATTCTAAGCTTTAGTCGAGTATGGAGCCCCCTTGTCGACTAAGAACAGCTCTGACGAGGTCGCACAGACCTTCCGTCTCTTAACAGCTTTTCGTGCGCTGCGAACTTCTGCCGACCGTCGACGCGTCATCGAGATAGTCGAGTCTATGTCAGCGGACGTCGAACCCCGGACCATTGCTCATCCAACGGTCGACGAGAGCAAGTCCTGAGAAAGGCGCGGCGGGCAATTCCTAAAGAGCGGCCATTGTGTTGCACTCGACGAACGAAAACTCCTAGACTTGCCAAGACTCGGCGGCGGCATGGACCGCTGAAGTGATTTGCCAGATTGTTGCTGCATCGAGTCTGGCCCCGCAGGAGTCATGCTTTCAAAAGTTCAACCTGGCAGGCTTACTGCCGCCCGAGGGGCGCGAGCGAGCAAACCTGCATGGCCGATCTCAGCCGGACGCGCCCTCCGGCTCGTCGGCACTACTATGCGGAGAGGAACCGTTCCCATGCGGCGAGGATACGTGCAGATTACAGGCGAATGTGCTGACCCTATTCACGCTCTAAAACCTCAGCGCGGTGTCGAGGATTGGTCCTCGTGATCGACGGTTGGCGGTGCCGCACCGTGGTTCGAGTAAGCCAGCGCGGTTCGTCGCTTTTCGCTTTCGTCCAAAATTTGCATCGACCGCCGCAGGGTCTCGTAGTCGCGGGCCGTCGGTGCAACAGTGACGCGGAAGGTTGTCCGCGATCTGCTCAGCTCTTGACCGCCCGATATCGAAATCGGGCTTTCAGTGATGTTGCAGGGCGCCGTGCTGGGCTCGCGTTTCTGGCCGGAGCTTGCCCCACCTCCCGGCCCGGCTTTGTTACAGAGCGAACTCAGCCGGTGGATTCGCATTTGAAGCAGCACCGCCTCGGGGGACGATCGGCATCGCGTCTTAAGGTCATCGGCCCTTGCAACGCGGGCAGACTGGAATGGCACTGGAGGGCGGCATTAGGGTTAAGGCGAGTGGGAGCAAAAAACTAACCGAGAGGATCCGTCGGGTGTTCGGCGAACTCGGGCGAACCTGGGCAGCTCGCGAGGGATTCCAATCGAGCCTCCGTCGCAAGGCTTGCGGCTTGTTTGATGAGTTCTGTCCGGCTCCGTTGATCACGTATTCGGAGAAAAGCCCGCATCAACCTGAGCGCCTGCAGATCGGTCCACGCTGAAGGCGCGTTGTCGTTCATTTCCCTGCTCCCTAGCCCTTCTGTTAGGCGTGCAAAGGGCAAGTGCAACGAGGCCATCGCGCCGCGGTTGCAATATAAATCGTGCGCGGACGACTCGGCCCCGCAGCGCGACTTCTCGAGTCTCAGTAATCCGAGGAGCGCCTCACCGCCACATCGTGGGGGCGTCACTGAGCGCCTTGCGGCCGACCCGCATCAAGCTATCGGGCGTCGTTTGGCCCTGCCTTGCCGCTTCGAGTATCTTTGCGGCAACATGCGTCCGGGTGCCGGTTTCGTAGCGCGACACGGTTTGGCAGACATCGTCGAGAACTGCGCGCAGCAGCGCGGTGGTCTGGGCGTCGAACATCGGAGAGTGCCCCCCATTCAGTGAAAAACAAGGATAGCCGGCACCGCCCGTTCCCGGATTCACTAATGTTATTGCGCACCGCAAAAATCCTTCAAGGCCCACCGCGCGGCTTAGCTCACCGTTGGTATTCCCGGGCCGGCCGCGAAGCGGCCTCCAGTTTTTCCTACTGCTTTGCCCAGCGGGTCTCTTCCGCTTCCGCTCGCTGTCCAGAGCGGCACGCTCGGCTATCGATCCCAGCCACCCTCTCCTCGTGCTCCCGACGGGCTACTTCAGCATCGAGTAAACAAAATTGCCGTCCGGCTGGATCCCGACCCATGGCTGATCCAGTATCTAGCGAAGTTGCTTGATGACGTAAAAGCTGTCGATGCTGCCGGGCATGCCGTCACGCTCGGACCACGTTCTGAATGCCCCCCGCACTGCGCATGGAGAAGGAATCCTTGTCGTCGAGAATCCGGGCACCTGCTTGTCGAAGCCGTAAAGATTTTGGCCGATCAACGTAGCCAGTGAGTCCACGAACAAATGCGGCATGTAGCTGAACAGGACGTTCTGCAACGAAGGTGCGTCTTTAAGGATAACGTGACGGAAATCAGCTGGACGATTTCTAAGTAGGCTAGATCCTGATTGGCGTCATCGGCATCGGCTGGCTCTCGTCTATGCAGTACCTCCACAATCTGCGACTGCCGCGCGAGCGAGGCTGTCATCTAAGCTGCGTGGACGTCATACTTGGCGCTGCTTGGGCGTCCGCGTCCTGAAGAGAAATACGTAACGAGCGGGTCGACGTGGTAGGCGTCAGCGTCGGCTCGCTTGGTACGCTTCGGACATTTCGGTTCGAGCGGCGAATTTCCCACGAGCGTCCTTGCGAGACCGCATTTTGGCTCGATGACGGACTGGATTTGCCTCCCTAGCACTGGTAGCATTCGAATGGTTTCACAACTTATTTCGCATCCTTAATCCTATTGTCGTACTTGCCCTCCAGACTGAGCGACATTTCCGAGGTCCTCGCATGGCCGAAGCGCCCTCCACGACTGCCATTCCCGTAAGACCCACGGCTTTCCAACACCGGATGTTAGCTCTGTCGGAGCGCTTGGCCGGCACCGGCGCGATCAAGATCGTCGCCATAGGTTCGTCCACGACCGCCGGCGAAGGTGACATCGTTCCTTACCCGCAACGTCTCGAGAGCGCCCTGCGCCAGAGGTACCAAGGCCACGTCTTCGACGTCCTCAATCGCGGCGTCGGCGGCGAAGAGGCACCCGATGAAGCGAAGCGATTGCAGAGGGACGTCATCGGCGAGCGGCCGAGCGTGGTCATCTGGCAGGTCGGCACGAATGCTGCGTGGAAGGGATATGACCTCGGCGTAGTTGCCGAAGCGATTTTCGACGGCCTGGCGATGCTCTCGCAGCTCGGCGCGGACGTAATCCTGATGGACCCCCAATACGTGCCCGCGCTACTTACACCGGCCGATACGAAGGAAGCCGGCGAGCGAATGGTTGATCTGATCAAATCCGCCGCCGAAGCCGCGGGCTACCCGGTCAACGTATTCCGGCGCTACGACATGATGCGGCGTTGGCACCTCGTGGAGCACGTCTCCTTCGATCGCATCGTCGATCCGCGGGACGGCGACCGGCTGCATCACAGCGACTGGAGCGCGCGCCGAATGGCCGAAGCACTCGCCGACACGATCGTCAATGCCGCAGCCCGCCCGGCTTGACGTTTCACCAATTTTGACCAACGAACGAGGACCGCCGCATCATGTCGAAACTTGCAGCAACATTGTCCCTCCTGGTCGCCCTTCTGCTCCCGCAACGGGCGTTCGCGTGGAACGCCACGGGGCATCAGATCGTGGGCTCCATCGCCGACCAGCTGCTGACCGTGAACGCGTCCCGGCAGGTGAAGCTGCTCCTGGGCGTCGGACTGCGCGAAGCAGGTCCGTGGCTCGACTGCGTGAAGAGCGTCCGCAAGCAGCCGGACGGAACGCTGTCCTATTCTCCACCTAAGGAGGAATACGACAAGCCCTGTAAGGCATTTTCGAACGACCATTCCGCGATGATCGACTACGTCGGAAGGAACTGGGTGAATTGCGTGTATCCCGAGGTGCCGAACACTAGCGCCAACACCGGCTGCCACAACACGTATCATTTCGACGACGTTGCGGTTCAGAGGGACCGCTTCGACAGGAACTACGTCGGCACCAACGACCACGATCTGGTCGCAGCGATCAACGCCGCGATCGCAGTCCTCCTCGACAGACCCGCGCCGCCGCCGTTCGATATCAAGAACAAACGTGAAGCCCTTTTCATGCTCGCGCATCTTGTCGGCGACCTCGGCCAGCCGCTCCATGTCGCCGCGCCCTATCTGGGACCCGACGGCAGCCTCGTCGATCCGGACGTAACCCACACGATCGATCCGAGCACCGAGACCGCCGGCGGCAATTGGATCAAGGATGGCGCAAGCGACAACTTTCATTCCGAGTGGGACGATAATCCGAAGGATCTGACGGATACGGCGCCCCAAGCCCTGGTCGACGCAGCAAGAGCACTCCCGCCCCAGACCGGCGCGATTGAGGACTGGTCCGTCGCCTGGGCGACGGACACGATCACAGTCGCGAAGAGGGCTATGGCCAAGGTGAAATACACCCAGACTGGACCGAGACTGTGGTCCATCGATTTCCAGGACGGCCACGACGCGTACTTCCGCGACGCGGACCAGACCAAGAAGGACCAGTACGTCAAATGTGGCGCACGCCTGGCTGCGATCCTCAACAAGATCTGGCCGTAACAGCGCCTGGACTTCACGAGAAGGATGGACGCAGATGTTTGACGCACCTCAAGGGCTCTACACCGCAACGGAGCTGCTCGACGGGTTCAATTCGGAACACACCCTCGCCTTCACCAAGACTTTTGATTTCTCGGTATTCCGGGCGTTTGTGAAGGAAGGTGGTGCCGTGCCAAAGACGCTGGATATCAGGCGCAGGCAAGCGGAGCATGACTCATGCATCGGGGACGGCCTGCGCAGATTCTTGAAGACGCACGACCGCCCTCTGGTCGGGATCATGGGCGGGCACTCGGTCCCTCGCGACGACGCCGCCTACCGCGATCTGGCCCTCCTCGCCGGACATCTCAACGAGCGTGGCTACCTCATCGTGACCGGCGGCGGACCGGGAATAATGGAAGCCGCGCACTTCGGGGTGGTCTTCTCCGGGCGGAATGCGGCGAAGTTCGATGAAGCGCTCGCTTTCCTGAAGGATACCCCGAGATTTCCCGATCTGGACGGCCTGATCGACAGCGACGGGAACGTTGCACCCGACATGGAAGGAAAGCTAATCCAGGCGAGGGACTGGCTGGCGGCTTCGCTCAAGGCGCGATCCATCGTCGAAGGCGAACTTCCCGTCAGCCCGGCGATTCCGACTTGGCTTTATGGCGCCGAGCCTACGATGCCGTTCGCGACCCACTACGGGAAGTACTTCCAGAACAGCATCCGCGAAGAGGCGCTTGTGAACAACTCCCGCGCGGGCATCGTCTACGGGCACGGCGGTGGCGGAACGTTGCGCGAGATCTTCCAGGACGTCGAATTGAACTTCTATGCCAAGCAGCCGAAGGATTTCACGCCGATGATCTTCTTCGACAAGGCCGGCTTCTGGACCAGCGAGCCGGACATCAAGGGCACCGTCGTCGTGCATGACAGGATAAAGCTGGATCAGGTCGTACCGAATATCCTGCGCACAGCCCGCCTTAAGATAGATAAGGACGATGCCAAGGTGAAGGAGTGCCTCGACAAGATCTATTTCGGCGACGTCTATGACGACATTGACCGTATCCTGCGGGCCCACGCGCCTACCGCGCAGTCGAACCGCGCATTCGCATTGAACGCCCAGCCCTTGAAGGTTTCGATCTCACGGATCAATCGCGCCTAGGAACACGGCTATCCGAGCGACCTGACCATTAAGATGATCGAGTCCCACAGGAAGCAACCGGCCAAGCGTTCCGGTCCGTGAGAGACGGTCGATACCGCCGAGCCGTAATTTTACGGGGCACAGTGGTTGGCGGCTATGCAACTTGCGCGCGCCTCGCGCCCCGGGCGACATCAAATCGGAATGGTGGGCGAGATCATCTCGGAATCCTGGGCGAGATCAAATCGGTACACCCGGGCGAGATCATCGGAATCCGCACATATGACCGACGAACTCGATCGCTATGGCCCGCTGGGCTTCTATCACCTTGCCGAGGATTTCTGCCCCGCAGCGGTGCATTCTGCGAGCGTTGAGAGCGTCAAAGCCACGGCTGCACTAAGCCGTCGCGTCCGTGTAATGAACAGTCTGTTCGGCGATGGTGCGGCCGCTATTGCCGTTATCAGCGGGGCGGAGCCTGGCTCAACGACACGAAGCGCGGGATGATGCCATCAATGGCCTGGTTGCATACGACGCATGTTACGCAGCATCAAACTTGTTTGTTGCATCTCCTCCGTCCAACGGATCGAATGCCGCACCCATCTTGCGAGCAGACGGGTGACAGTTGGCGTCAAGCCACTTCATGCTGTACGCCGATCAGACCGGGCCTTCCTGCGGCGCCGCCGCAGCCAGGGACGGCGGTCGCAGGAAGCACCAGGCGGCTTAGCGGCATCCAACGCATGCGTACGAACTTCGTTGGACGGGGGATCGACGGCTGGTTGGGGCCGATCTCTTTGATCGGCGACCGCTTTTTCGAGCGCAGAGAGGAATTGCCGCCCGTCTTGCGTGATTTCCCAGCCGAGAGCATCGCGAATGACAAACTTCGCCGAAAATATATTCAGATCCGGCGCGTGTTCGGCCAACCGCTTCATGCGATCGGTCCAGTCGCGGCCGCTGTTCATCAGGATCTCCACGGCGTGCCGGACTTCAGCAACAGAGGCCCGCCCGGTGGGCTGACCGGCCAGCACTTTCAGGACGGTCAGCTGGAAGGACACTTGCCGTGTCTCCGATGGGCTGTGTGAGCGGTTCCCGTCCAATGGTTCAAGATCAGGGGAACGTCGTCAACAACATGCCGCCGTTAACCTCAACTATATTGGCTAACTACGAACGCCGGGGTCCTGAGATTGCTCGCCAGCTGATGCGCGAGGAGTCCTCGAGCCGGCACTCTATCAGCACGCCGCAGGCTCGTATCGTCCATAACGGACGAACTCGCCTCCGTGAGCTTCTTCAGAATCGACAGCACAAGCTTTGCGTCGACCGGTGCAGCGAGTTGCTGCAAGGACATGCGCAGCGTACACTTCCTAGCCCGCTGCGCAGGAGTGTAAGCGTTCGGACCATTCATGGCGCCGAGGATATTGTGTCAAGTCCACACAGCCCCAAGGCGAGCAGAAGCCGGAACTGCTATGGCGAGCAATGCCTTGATTGAACCTGCTACAGGGCTTGCGGCAAAGCCTCAGTTGGAAGCGACGGTCGTAAAGGACCGCCCGGCGCACCAGATACAAGGCATCGCCGGACAGGTGCGAGATCATAGGTTGCAGAGGGCAGCCCGGAGGTGCACTCAATCAGCCAACCCGAAGATCCTCAGCTGACGTCTTGCCCGAGCGCCCGGCCTTGAGCTCGTAACTGACCCGAGCCCCCTCTTCGAGGGTGGTGTAACCGGCCTTCTCCACGGCACTGATGTGCACGAAGACATCGGCACTTCCGTCCTCCGGCCGAATAAAGCCATAACCTTTGCTGGAATTGAACCACTTCACAATACCCATTGCCACGGCGGCATCTCCATCAGTGAACCTTCGTGATCTAGCGAAGAGTCTTGCAGCCATCAAGGTGGGCGGCAAAACGACGCTCGTCCGCCGCGGCAATCACGTCTGCAACTTTCTTGCCCGATGACTGAGGTGCTGATTCTTTTGTGCGGCGGCCGACAGCAAGACCCTGACGTCGGAGCCCCTCGGTTCAGGGGAGCGGGATTCGGATGGGCGTTCAACCCACTGCTCAATCATCGCGCGCCACATTGTTACAGGAGAGCTGCAGAGCCGACGACGTAGCATGCGCATCCGGAGCCGAGCTTGCGCGAATGCTGCGGTCTCCCTTGCAGAACCAGGCCACCGCAAACTCCTTTGCGCAACCCGGCGCAGGATCGGCAATCCGTGCCGCCTCTGTACGAAACGTACACTCGCTCTTACCATTACACGCTTCTGCAAGCGCATCCGTGGTGTTGCCGCGCGCTGACATCCAGCGGCAATTGCCCCCATACGTGCCGGAAACAACCGAAATACCCGATTGCGTGATGGCATTCCCGGCCGCACCCCGCAGTGCATACGCGGCCGCCGCACCAAGGAGTGCGACAAAGCCGACAGTTCCCAATCGCACCAGGAGCCTGCGCTGTTCCGCCGAGGCCGCCTGATAGGCACCGCGAATTCGCCTGCGGGCCGGCACTTCGAAGCCGAAATGCAACAGGATCGCGGCGCAAGTCGCCAAGGCGAAAGCGAGAGCGAACGCACCGAGATGGCCAAGCAGTTGGATCGACGTTTCCCAACGCACCACCGGAAAACGCCGGAAGATGATGATGTGTATCAGATAAAGGGCAAAGCTGGCCTCGCCCAGAAAGACAAGCCACCTTGCTGACAACAGCCGTCCTGCAGTGCTGCTGGGCTGAGCCGCCGCGACAAGGATGAGCGCAACCGGCGCCGCCAGTGCGATATTGTTGCGTGTAATATCGAACAGGCTCATGGAAGCCTCAAATGGCGGCTTGTGGGCGGTAAACCAGAACACCCAGCCAATCGCGCCGACGCCAACAATTGCCGCGATGTCGAGCAGAGCGCGAGACGGCCTGAAATCCTGCTCCGACCACACTTCATGGAGCCTTGCCAGGCAACAGCCGAGAACGAACTCCCACACCCTGCAAAACGGCGAAAAGTAAACGATCCAGAGGATCAGCGTGTTCTTCCAGTTCGGCAGAGCCGCCTCGGTGCCATAGACATGAAGCGCAAACAGGTTGATGCGGCCCTGCAGCATAAGCACCGCAAGGTCGATGCCAAGCTCGATTGCAACGGCTCCGACGGCGCAAACAACCGCGGCGGGCACAGTTCTGATCCGCGCAAGGAGAGGGCAAACGAGGGGAAAAACGAGATAGAAGAACCACTCGGTGCTCACCGACCAGGAGACGATGCCGACCTCCTCGTACTGCCAGACGGGAGCTACACCGGCGATATTCGCAAAAAACCAGGTTTGAACCATCCCGAGTTGAAACGGGACAAGGTGCGTTGAGAATCCTTCGGCCGGCGCCTCGGTTCCGAGGAGCCACGGCCAGACCAACGGTCCGGTCAGCAATTCGACGAGAAAGAGAACAACAAAAAGAGGATAGATTCGCGCGATGCGCGCCACGAGAAAGTCCGGGATCGCTTTCCGCGGGCTGCTCACAATCGAGCTGCCATAGTTATATTGAATGACAAAGCCACTCAGCGTGAAGTAGACCGACATTCCGAGCAGGCCGAATGTCCCGACGCTGATATCGAGTCCGAGGCTCGGTCCCTGCAAGAACACGCTGCCGCCGTGAGACAATGCGACCGCTGCCGCCGCGACAAACCGGATACCGGTCAGCGCGGGTATCTGCTTAACCATCGATGTCGTTCGTCATTTGCGAGGTGGGTACAAATCCTGGCGATCGATGGCACCAAAGGCTTGCGGCTGAACACACCGCTAAAGGCAGGAAGACTGATCGCATCGCGCGAACGTGCCATGCGATCAGCCAAACTCCTTCGGAAGCGCAAATCGGTGATAAGAGCGCCCGTGCAGCTTAGTGGGTATCCGGCCAGCGCTGAAACTCTGACTTCTGGTAGGGGCGGCTCGGATTATAGGTCCATATTCCGACCGGTTCTGGCCCAAGCTATGTCCCCTGACTGTCATACTTGGACCGCGCCATTGTCTCACCGGAAGCCTTCTTGAATGGGTTGGCGCCAGCCAATTTGCTCCTCTGCGAAGGGAGCTTGGGGCGCAAGGTACCCGATAAAAGCCCAGGTCAAAGCAACACGCTGTCGTCACCGGCAGCTCACAACGGATACATGCACCAGCTCACATCCTGCTCGAAACCCCGAAAGCCATCATCAGCCAGCCACTAGGAGGTTCACGTGCAGCAGCGGAGCGCACAAGGTGTCTAGTGCCTATCCTCGTGACACTCTTGCGACGAGGTTCATCCACACGCCCCCGCCATCGGCCGGCTCAAGGCAGCCGAGGGCGAGATCGCTACCTGAACGCATCGCAAACGGAACGGGCAGCCAATCCGAGCCGCGCGTTCAACCTTTTTGACAGCGACTGCCAAGGAATCTCGCTGCGGATTGGTGCAGCAATTTACTATTCTTGTCCTGCACGACCGGACGCGCTTTCGCTTGGGTCTGGCGTGCCAGAGAAGGAAAGGAACACGTGATGAAAAAGAAGATCGCTGAGATCAAGACCACGATCCGCACCACCACTCCGTACACAGGTACGCTCTAGGTTGGTGCCACGGATGCCTTGGATGCATCGACCTGATGAGAGCATCGCGGCATCGGAGGGTGGTCGTTTCGACCACCCTCTTTTGCGACAGTTCGGGAGAGTAAAATGGTTGATCTGATCCAGCAGCGCGTGGTTTCAGCCATATCAGCATCCGTCGAGCTCAGTGCGATTACGATTTTGAAGACGGAAGCGGGCATGGCGCCGCTGCCAACGATCAAATCGGCACTCACAAGCTCCAATTCTAATTTCTCCATCACTGACGGCGACTGGCGGACCGGCGGCTATCTTGCCGGGCTGCAAACGCTCATTGACGCCGAACTAAGGTGGGCCAAAGAAAATAGGCCCAAACTGGTTGAGGCGGCACAACAATCCTTGAAGCGGCTATTCCCCCTCCTAAACAGCGACGCCTTTACCGTGCCGAAGGATCTCACGAATACCTCGAGCAAGGAGGAGCGTACCCGGTTCTATCATCATGAATATCAAAACAAGCTCCTGGTCGGGCTGGCCGAATTCCTGATCAGCTGCGCCCGACAGCTCAACGAGCGTCACATCATCGTCATCGACCGGGCGGCGGCCCTGTCCGGCTCGGCCAAGAACCTGATCAAGCTCCTCGTCAGGCTGGACGACGATGCGCGGCTGTTTCGGTTCGTTCTGATCGATTATGAACAACGGCTCTATTTCCCGGACGCCAACGAGGTTCATTTCGGCAGATATAGCTCGCAAGAGCTAGGCTCGATCCTTGATCAAGACCCACCCGCCGAGAATCGACGGCAGATCTACGAGGCTAGCGGCGGCAATCCGTTGATTGCGGAGGCTTTGAGTAAATGCGCTGCGGCAGGATTACCAGTCGTCGGCTATCTCGACCCGACCGCGACCGTGGATCTCTATCTGGCCAGCCTCAACACGGGGGAACGGCATAGCCTTCTCAAATCTTACATTGAATCCGATTGCACCACGCCCGATCTGATCGCGCAACGAAACTATGCGACCTTCGAGCCGGCAACCGCAGATCATCTGCACGAGCAGTTGCACCACGTGTGCCTGGAGCGTTATCTGGCGGGCAAGGCGCCTCTCGTCATGCTTCATGCGCTATCGGTACGGGATAAGTACAAGCGCCTGGAGCTGCTTGCAGAACCAAGTCAGATCCTCCAGAGCATTGGCCTGTATGATCTCTGGTTTGGCTATTTCGGAGAGATTTTCGCCGACCCCGCGCTTCGCACCTACGGCTCCGGAGATGCTAGCGTGAATGCCGCCTTCATCAACGCGGCTTTTGTGCTGTATTCACTCGGCTGCGGGCGGGTATCGGTTCCCTATCTGGATGAATTCTACAAAACCTTTCCCAAGAGCCGATACACGCCGACCGTTCTCTATGCCCAATCAATGACGTATGGACGCTATCAGCAGCCGGTCAACCTCACGCTGGCCGAAGAGTACGCGTTAAGGAACCTGGAAACCATCGAGCGGGATTTCAGGGGGCACGATAAGTACGACTATATCAAGGTGTTTGCAGAGAACGCCTATGCTTACATCAAGGCCAAACAGCAGAAGTACGACGAAGCGCTCGCCCTTTGCGCCGAAGGCCTTGGCAAGATGCTCAAGGCGTATGGCGACGAGCGATTCAAGCTTCACCAATCGATTCTGGTCTACAACACCAGTCAGGTCTACGAACTCATCGACGAACTTTCTCGGGCTGAGAAGCAGTTGCGTGAGGCCATTGCGTATGATCCCTACTATGGAGAGTATCACAATGACCTGGGGAACCTGCTTTCGAAAGTCACTGGACGGGAAGCTGAGGCTCTGGAGGCCTATGCGCGTGCCATTGAACTCTGCCCACCGTATTATGAGGCTCACCTGAACAGGGCCGCCCTTCGCAGC
This sequence comes from Bradyrhizobium sp. KZN70725, assembly GCF_055264925.1. Taxonomy (NCBI): domain Bacteria; kingdom Pseudomonadati; phylum Pseudomonadota; class Alphaproteobacteria; order Hyphomicrobiales; family Nitrobacteraceae; genus Bradyrhizobium; species Bradyrhizobium sp. KZN70725. Next base: position 11,271 of record NZ_JBUYWT010000082.1, on the reverse strand, counting down.
AGAATGGGAGATGCCGCTGGCGCACTGGCCGATCTCGACAGGACACTTGTCATCAAGCCAAATGAATGGCGGGCTCACTTCGAGAAGGGCAACATTTTGATGCGGCAGGACAGGCCGAAGGCTGCTCTGGAGTCCTATCTGGCGGCGGCCGAGATCAATTCCAAAAACCCCGACCTACAGAGCAATATCGGCCTTGCCTACTCCGAGCTTGGCAAGGCGAGCGAGAGCATCGCGCACTATGTTCGAGCCCTTGAACTCAACCCTCGGCATGCGCTCACCCACAACAATCTCGCCATCGAGTACTTCAACGAGGGCCGGCCAGATATGTCATTGAACCATGCGACGGTCGCCGTCGAGATCGGGGGAGATCCGGACTACCTCCTCACCCGTGAGCACATCGAGAAAAGCCTACAAACTGACCTGGCTTCGCGCCGGGACCGAGCTTCTGCATCTTCCGCAAAGGCAACGTGAGCTAGCACCTCATAGCACTCTTGCCATCGAGCCCGAGCAGCGTGAGACAGGATCGCTCAGGAAATGATAGCCGCACCTCAGAGGTTCGGCTGGGTCTAGCGGATGCTGTCGCGGCAGGCGCGGCAACAGAGGCTGACCGGCAAGGAAAGCGCCTTGGCCGGCCTTGTCGTGAGTGACCGAACGCCACAGGGAGGTACAGAGGTAGATAGGTAAGCAAGATGCCTTTTGCCAAGCCGTCCTATTATTGCGAGAGCGTTCGTCGTCGGCTTGCGGGCTCATCGCACCGATGTTGCAACCAGAAGCCAGTGCCATCCACCTGCCCGTCCGCGTCAAGCGATCCGATGATTCTCGATGAGCTAGGTCAACAATGAGCGGGGCGAGCACACGGCAGTTCATCTATCTCTCGCATTTGATCATCCAGATCGGCGGCTGGGCGTTCCGTATCGGCATCCTGATCGGCCTTCTGCAATCCGGCATGAGCGCCGCGGGTCTCGGCATTGCGGTCACTTTTGCGCCGATCATGCTTGGTAGCCTCTTCCTGTCGCCGTTGGTCGACAGGGGCGATCCGATCTCAGCCATGATGATCGTCAATGCTGTTCGCATTTGCGCGCTGCTCGCCATCTTCGGCGCCGAGGAAGCCGATTCATTTCAGAGCTATGCCGCAATGGCCGTCCTGAGCCTGGTCCAGCCCGTCTATTTGTCTGCAGAGATTGCTTTCTTTCGTCGTATTACATCGGAAGACGGCATGATCTCAGTGCTACGCAACATCGCCAATATCGACTGGGTGACCTATCTCTTCGGAATGTTTGCAGGTGCCATGCTGTCCGACCGATTGCACTTGCCTGGCGTTTTGGCCTTCAACATATCGGCGATCATGCTGTCCTTGGTCGTGCTCCTTGGCATCAAGCAGCAGTTCAGAAGGACGCCAGCCGTGCTTGAGGCGCGGCCTTCCGGAACCGTCCTGGACTTGGCACCCCTCTATCCCGCATTCTTGGCTGTCTTTTTGCTCAACCTAGGCGCCGGCATCATCAACGTCTATCCTGCGATACATGCCACAGCTGACGGGGTTCTCGACAAAGGCGTTCTACTGACGATCGTCATGACGAACGGCGTTTTTGCCTTGCTGGGCGCGCTCGCCGTCAAGCCGATTTACGAGCTGATGGGCGCTTTGCCAACCATCGCTGGCGCCGCAGTCCTGCTTGCGGCATGCCTTGGAATGATGTCACGCGATGCGGGCCTGCCCGTGGTGATCGCGTCCAGCAGCGCAATGCTTGGCTTCGGCCAGATATTTGCGGCTGCCGCTCACGCGCACATGGTGTCTTCAGTGGCTCCGGACCGCGCCGGTCGCCTCTCCGGCCTATTTCAATGTTGCACCTATAGCGGCGTTGCGGGAAATGGCATTGCCTTGTCGCTTCTAGGTGATTGGCTTGCTCTGGGAACAATCCTTCTCCTATGCGCGGCGAGCGCATTTGCTGCCTTCGCCGTTGCGACCTTCGCGGTGGTCAGATCAAGGGATACGCAAGTTTCACGTCCCGCCGATCGCTAGATCAGGGATCCACACCATGCCATGGGATCAGCTGTTCATTTTAGAACACCCTTTTGCGGACCCGGCCTTGCCGGGACGACAATTCTATTGCTGGCAATGCTTGCTATTGGACGGGTTGCTGTCCGCATTTCCAAGCCGCGCTGCGAGGCTCGACGTTCGTCGGATTTCCTGGGCGAGACCACGAACCGCGCTCATCGAGAAGCTTGGCCAGGATCATCAGTCCGCGCCGGTTCTGATTTTGGAAAAGGGAGGCCCTTTACCTGAGAATGCGAAGTACGCGAACGGGCTCGCCTATGTCGACGATGTATTTGCAATCCTTGATCTTCTGGCTGCGCGCCACGAATTTCCGGCGCCTTACCCTCGAACCGTCGGCACCTTGTAGGCCATGGTGGTCATCAACGACTCGATGCCAGCAGGAACCGATCGGGAAGCTTCATTTGAGCGGCTCGCTTGATCTGCCGGGTTGGGGCCTCGAACGGCGATGGCTGATAATCCGGCGTCAATATTTCTGACAACGCCCAGCGCTCAAACTGTTTGACAGCCGCGCTATTGCGGGCTTGTCCGTTGACAAACATGTAGATTGACCGATTGACCGGCACGAAGCCAAATGGAGCTATAAGCTCTCCTTTCTCAAGGTTGCTTCTGACCAAAACCTGCGAGGATATTGCGGCTCCCAGCCCACTTTTTGCTGCCTCCATAGTCAAGGAAAATGTATCGAAGACGACCTTGCGCGATCCTTGCAAGCATATTGCAGCTGCGCTGGCCCATTCGCTCCAGGCGTCCAGCCTGTCGGCCTCGTGCAACAGAGAGATCGACAGAATATCCTCCGGGTTTTTGGTCGCCTCGAGCGCAGCTGGCGCACAGACTGGGCCAATCATCTCATTTGAAGCGTGCACCTCGCGGACGGGAAACGGCCGCTTCAGTGGGCCGGCGACAAACAATATGTCCAACGCACCAACAGCGAGCGCGTCAAGATCGGCTTCGGTTTCAAAGACTAGGTCAATGTCCGGATAGAGTTTGCGGAATCGACCGATACGGGGCAACAGACCGTGCGACAAAAACGTGGTCGAGCACCCGACCACGACGGAGGGCCCTGCATGGCGCCTTCGTAGCTCGTAGCATCCCTTCTCGAGCATGGTGAACGCGCTCGCGCAGCTGCGCTTGAGCTGCTCGCCGTCGGATGTCAGCCGCACGCCCGAACTATGGCGCACGAATAGTTTCCTGCCGAACCAATCCTCAAGCAGGCGCATTTGGTAGCTTACCGCTCCGGTGGTCATATTTAGCCGCTCGGCTGCCCGTGAGAAGCTTGGAAACTCGCTGACTGCCTCAAACAGATGGAGGCTTTTCAGGATCGGTAGCTTGCGCATCTTTTCTTTCCTGCCTCTCACTGGGACAGCTGTTGTGGAGCCCTGCACTGTGTGCCGATTTTCTCAGGCATCAACGACCGCTGTCGTTCACTGCCGGAACTAGCCAAGAACGAGACCTCCTAGGTATTGGCCCTGTCACGGCGAACTCAACGACCTCGCTCCCTGCCCAACCGCTCGACCAGATATCGATCTAGGCCTTGAGATCCCGTGCTCCTGATGCACAGTTAGATTCCATATTCGGTGCAGGGTTCATCGCTGCGCGATCTCGAGCAAAGCCAAAACCGAGCTTGAGATTTAGAACGCCAACTCATGGCCAATCTGGCTCAGCAAAAGGTCGATCCTTCATGAGGAGGCGCCTTCCCAGCCAAATTGCATGACGAGCTGGACTTGCGGGCTCGCGTTCGAGCACCTCTGGCGTTGCCGAATTCGTCCAGTTCCCGTTAAACTCTGCAACATCAGGTCCGTCGATTGGCTGGTTCTGGGCATCGCTTCGCATCTCGCCTCGGTGACTCAGCTGACGGACGTGGTGACTCGGCATCATGAATGGTCTGGAGCCTGGTTCGATTGACCCGTCCGCCGGTTTATTCAGAACAAAAGCCGCCTCGATGCGTAGGTGTATTCAAGGGCTAGTCGACGCGCCGTTTCGATGAGGTTGGCCGCCGCGCTGTGCCCCCCATCGATGTTCTCGTAATAGAAGTAAGGTTGGCCCAGGGCGGCAAGCTTTGCTGCAGCCTTGCGACCATGCGCGGGATGCACACGATCGTCCTTGGTGGAGGTCAGAATTAATGGCGCGGGGTATGGCTTGCCCGGCACCAGTTTCTGATAGGGCGAGTAGCCTTCGATCCACGCGCGCTGCTCGGGAAAAGCGGGATCGCCGTACTCGCCGATCCAGGAGGCGCCGGCACCCAATTTGGTGTATCGAAGCATGTCAAACAGCGGTACCTGAATGATTGCCGCGCTGAAGAGCTCGGGACGTTGGGTGATTGCGGTGCCAACGAGTAGCCCGCCCTGGCTGCCGCCAATGACGCCGAGCCGGCGCGGACTTGTGATCTTGCGGCGGATCAGGTCCTCGGCAACGGCGATGAAATCATCCCACGTCGTCTGCTTCGCCGCCCGCTGGGCTGCTTGATGCCATTGCGGGCCAAACTCGCCGCCCCCGCGCAGATTTGCAACGACATAGGCATTGCCCTGTTCGAGCCAGAGCCGTCCCACGGGGCCTAGATAAGAGGGCAGAAGCGAAGCCTGGAACCCGCCATAGCCATAAAGAAGTGTCGGAATGGCGCCGTCAAACTTCGCGTTTTTCGGTCGCACCAGAGAATATGGAATTGACGTGCCATCACGCGAAGTCGCTTCGAACTGCTCTACGACATGCTTGGAGGCATCGAAGGCAGTAGGTGTCGTCTTCAATTCCTCGAGTCTTTGCGTTTTGGCATCAAAATACCAGACCGACGTTGGCCTGAGATAACTTGAGACGGCGAACATGGCCTGATCCGCTTCGTCGGAGGCGGCTGTCACGCCGACACTGGTATGTTCTGGCAGCGGGATTGGCGTCGCCGACCAAGCTCCCTGATTGTACTTGTAAACGAACGCTTCGCTTTGAACGTTATCCAGGATCGTCAGGATCAACAGGTTCTTTGTGAAGCTTAGCCCGCTCAGGGCCTGACGAGGTCCAGGCTTGAAGACAAGCGAGGCTTTGGCGCGCAAGGGATCGGCTTTCCATTCGGTCAGGTCATAGGAGATCAGCGAGCCGGCACTGAAGTTGACATCACCTGATGGCGTCCACTCCTCGTCAAGTTTCACAAGCAGGCGATGGCTCACGAGGCCTACGATCTCCGCTTTCTTCGGCAGATTGAGTTTGACGAGCCCATCGGGGCGGAAGAGCCCGTACTCATGCTCGAAAAACCCGATCGCGCGAATGGCCCCCGTCGCATGAACATGACCTTCATTGTCTCTAAGCACCAAGGGCACCGCCCGAACATCGTTGGGTTCGCCGCGAAAGACCTCGCGCGCCTCGCTGAGCGGTTGACCGCGTTTGAGCTCCTTGACCACAAAGGGGTAGCCGGCCTGCGTCAAGGAGCCCTCGCCCCAGTCCCTTGCAACAAGGAGCGTGTCCCGATCGACCCAGCTGACGCTTTGCTTGCCCTCTGGAAGATGAAAGCCGTCCGCAACGAAGCTCTTTGCCTTGCCGTCGAACTCGCGTATGGACGCGGCATCCTTGCCGCCGTCGGAAAGGCTGATCAAGCAGAGGCGCTCGTCAGGCGGAAGGCAGCTGGCGCCCTGAAAGATCCAGTTCTTGTTCTCGGCAACCGCCAAGGCGTCCACGTCAAGGATGGTTTCCCACTGTGGGTCTTGGCGACGATAGCTTTCAAGCGTGGTGCGCCGCCAGATGCCGCGCACATGCTCCTCGTCTTTCCAAAAATTCTCCAACCCGCGATGTCCCAAGGAGACGTATGGAATTCGATCCTTGGCCTGCAAGATGGTGAGCGCCTGGTCGTAGAAACGCTGATAGCGGGGATCTGACTGGAGCACCCCGAGTGTCTTCTCGTTCTCGGCACGGGCCCATGCCAATGCGCCCTGTCCTTCGATCTCCTCGAGCCAGAGGAATGGATCGTCAGTGACCGTCGCGGCAGCCTTTCGCTCCTGTGAAAGTGAACGCTCTTGTGAAAGCGCAGCGGAGGTGACGCAGGCAATCGAAAGTAGCGCTGCGGAGAGGACTGACGTGTTCATGGACTTGCTCCGGCTGAGGTCGAGCGGCCACGCGGGCCTGGCGCGTCAAGCAGAATCCGCGGAACGTACGCAACGGATGACATTGGCTCGGCTCGCGCTATCTCGCGGTCCATTCACTGCAAGCTGCATGCCGAGCAAAGCGCCGCAAGTTTCAGCCGCTTAGGCTGCACGACGGTGTCCGCTTGTCGACATTGGTTGCCAAGCAGACAGTCGTGATGTCGGCAAGACCGAGTGTCAGACGGCACCGCCGGATCTTTTGTGGTCAAGTACCAAAACAGAGGACCGCTCCCCGCCGGCCATCGGAACACTTACCTCCAAATGCGAGGTATAATCTTCCGAGCTGGGTCAGCGGGCAGACTTGTCGACGCGCGTCAGCATGACATAGAGCAGCACGTTGATCAGCAGCCAGATCGCGATCAAGCTGAGGGCAGTGCGCATGGCGATCTCCGATTCGTGACTGTAAGGATCCGCTGAGACGTTCCGTTCATCATGCGGGCCAGCGCGGGCCGAAAGCACCGCGCCAGCCGCCAGACCTGTATTGTGCCTCTCGCCTGCTACAGAAGCGCAATCCGCCGTGTGCTGTTCGCCCCGTCGGTCCTCCTCGGCACTGGACTTAGCCCACCAGAACTAGGCCAAGCTATCCGGTGCCGGCAGGACCCAGAGTCTGTCCTGCGTATGCATCAGTGGAGCCGCCAGCGCCTCAAAGCTTGACTTAACGTCTGCATGGGCCGCCTCCTTCAAGGCGGCATCCCCGGGGTCGACCTCGTTGAAAGCAGTCAAAGCCGTGGCATAATTCTGGTACAGCGGCATTTGAGCTTCGTTGGTCCAGCCAAGACCGAGATGGTGGAACTGATCAGCCGGAACAGTGACGCGGCTTTTGTCCAGCTCGCTAACGTAGTCCGCCGTCCAGTCGTGGATGGTATAGGATTCAATCTTGTCCATCATCGAGCGCCAGCGGGTGACACGCTCCTCAAGTGGCATGTGAATCGCCCTCGAAATAGCGGCTGCGATTTCTTCAGCGTGGTTTGGATCCACCAGAAGTGCTTCGTTCTCGTTGAAGTCTTCAGCTGCGCCCGCAAACTTGGATAGGACCAGTACGCCGGGATCCTTCGGGTCTTGTGCCGCAACATATTCTTTCGCCACGAGATTCATGCCGTCGCGCAACGGGGTCACGACGCCGACATTGGCGGCGCGGTAAAGCCGCGCGAGTGCAGGGTGGCTGAACGGCTCATTCCTGAAGTGAATCGGTCTCCACTCGCTTGTGCCATGCTCGGCATTGACGTTGTCAATAGCGCTCACCACGTCGGCTCTGTAGTTTTGATACTCCTCGACGTCGTCGCGTGACGGCGGCGCGATTTGCAACAGCGAGATGCTGTGCGGCTCTGTCCTTAGATGCTGATTGAGCCCTTCGACCCGCTTGTCGATACCCTTGGTGTAATCAAGCCGGTCCACGCCGATCGCAAACTTGGATCCCTCGAAGTTTTGCAATAATGACGAGACTTTCTCTTGCTCTGCAGGAGAGAGGTCTGCAGCGAGATACTCTGCGAACTGCCTCGGATCGATCCCGATCGGAAATTTTTGAAGTCGCGTCTGGCCTCGCGCCGTGGTCACGACACCATCCCTGCTCTCCAATCCAAAATGGGTCTGCAGGCAGGACACGAAATTGTTCAGGTCCCGATTCGTCTGAAAGCCCAGCAGGTCGTATTCCAGCATCGATTTCATCAGCTCGCGATGGTTGGCTACCCGCGCTATCATGTCGGGCGCCGGCCACGGCGTGTGCAGGAAAAAGCCGGTTGGCCGCTCAATGCCAAGCTTGTGCAGCTCGGCCCCGAGCGGAAATAAATGATAATCATGTACCCAGAATGCATCCCGATCCCGCAGGTTGAACGCCGCGCGCGCGATGAAATCGTTCGTTTGCCGATAGCTGTCGTAACCCTTTTCGGCGCGCGACATCCGGTCGGACAGGGAGTGCAATGCCGGCCACAACGTTGAATTCGAATAATCCCGATAGTAGCCGGCAAAATGCGCCGCCGGTAGATCGAGCCTGGCGATCTGACCTGTACCAATGTCCTCGAATCGCAGGGGCCGCTCACTTCCGTCGCCGCGCTCCTCCGATGAGAACATCCAGGCGGCGCCGGAGCGTTCAACGACCGGCTCGAGGGCAGCAGCAAGCCCGCCGGCCTGGGGTTTATTAGGCTTGAACTCGGCACCGCGGTTTGAAATGACGACAAGCTTCAAATCAGGTTGCCGGTTGACCACATCTGCCACCTCGTCCGAGGCAATAGAATGGGCGGGACCTGCACCGGCTTGTTCATTCAACTCCGGAGGTATCTCGCCCAGCTGTTGGTCAAAGGCGTGCTGGTTTATGGTTTCATCTTGCTGGGTAGCGCCTGATGTACTGCTGTAGGCCAAGGCTGCCATGTAGAGCGCGTCATGGATTCGAGCCATCTCAAAACTCCGTTTGACGATGTTTGCGTTTGATTCAGTCGCAGATCAGCCCCGAGAGATATCCCACGACGCCAGGATGGCAGAGCCAGCTTTCGGGAAGCTGACCGGCGGCGAGCCAAATAGCCGCACCGCTGCTTTCATCCAGGACCTCGGCGCAATCGTTGCGTGAGGCACCGGCGTACCCGACTCCAAGAGGCAAACGCGCTTGGCTTTGTCACCTCGAGGAACGCGCCGAAGATCGTTGAGGTCATGGCCAGTCTCTCAAGATCACGATGCGCCTTCCGCGCCGTTTAGGAGCCGATCGCCGTAGTGACATCGCCTTCTTGACCGCAGGCCGTCATCACGTGAGTGGCTACCCAGGCGATTCATCAAGGATGTAATGTAGTTGATCTATTCTGGAAACGCGCTGGCGGTCGGCATCGAAGACTCGACATGGACCACCGTATGCGCTGCGGGTGGCGGGCCCGATGCACGCACGCCTCGTGATTAGCCGAAATTCATCAAAGAGAGGGCTTTCGACGCTCGATTTGGGCGCCGATTCGATGCGTGTTGCATCAACCGAGATCAAGACGTTGCTATAGTCACGTTCTCGTTACGGTGAGCGCTCAGGCTAACACCTGCTAGGAAAAGGGACCATGACCGATCGCGTGCCCACCATCCTACAAGCGCTTGATTGCTCCGCAGATGGACATTCCAAGCAGTTGCTCCAAACACGGGCGGCGCTTCAGCGTTTTGTTACGGCGAGCCCAACGAAGCGGCCCTTTGTAAAAAACGTGATCTTGGCGCGGCTTTCTATCGAACACCTCGCGGCAATAGGGAAGTGCCTTGAGCCGATCGCCCTCACAGAGCGCATGGTTCTGCAAGAACCAAAACGGCCGGTCGAGCACGTCTACTTTGTAGAAACAGGCCTCGTCTCTTTGAGGGTAGTTGCCGCGGGAAGTATGCTAGAAACGGCAGTCATAGGATACCGCGGCGTGGTTGGCGCTTCGTTTCTGTGGGGAGGACATTTTTCGACGCATCAATCCGTGGTCGTAATTCCCGGAAGCGCGCACAGAATCCGCGTAGATGACTTGCGTCGAATCATGAAGGAGCACCCAGAGGTCCGCGACCATCTATTCGAGTACGCTCAAGCCCTGACATTCCAGTGCGTCCAGACAGGATTGTGCGGAGTTCGGCACCATCGTGAACAACGGCTTGCGAGCTGGCTGTGCCTTGCAAGTGAAGCTGTCGACGCCCGCGTACTGCCAGTCACGCACGATTACCTTTCCTCGGTGCTGGGGCTTCGCCGCGCTGGGGTAACGGAAACACTGATCCGCTTTGAAGAGCAAGGACTGATTCGCAAGATGCGCGGGGTCTTGCAGATCGACGACCCGCAATTGCTCGAAGAAAAGGCATGCTGTTGCTATAAGCTCGTCTCCCGTGCCTATGCCTTGTCCTCAATCCCCACCGTCAGCGACGAACAGGCGAGTTAATTATTTGGGCTCTGTCAGTGCTGCAGATCCCAAATAGGACATGAGCAGCGGAAGTTTTTGAGCCCGTCTAGCAGTAGATCAAGTGTCCTTCGACGCGAAGTGTTCCACGACCTTCCGAGACGCATCGAACGGCTCAAGCACGTTGCCTCAATGCTGGTGCTTGCCGCATCGATGTACCAACGTGACCTCGACCAGATGGTTGGAGACGGTAGACGTTAGACTTTGACGACATCACCCATGTGGGCATGGTAGGCGTTCTTCTTTCGCATCGACCGCGATGACCCGCCGCTAAAGCGGTGTTGACGGTCAGCCGGCTCCGCCACGCCCTCACCGCGGAAACTCTCATTTTGCCAGAGCTGGTAGGCGAACGCCGCTCGCAATTAAGGTAATTTACGAGCTCGGCGGCGCGAGCCTAAGCCCTACAGGCTAATGCGGAGCCAGGCGAAGACGAGCTTTGATGTCACTGAATGCTCCCTTTTGTCGGCGATATGAGTCGCCTGACAATTCAGCAGCCTGTTCGCGATGCGGGTTGAAATGCTTCCGCCGTGAACTTCTTCAAGTGACTTTGAGCCGCCGCTCCATGAGGACGCACGATGACTCCGCTCTTCGCGTCCCGTTCGCGTGACGGCGCCCCACGGATTGTTCTCGTTGGTCGAGATCGGGCCGGTAACTGGGTCGTCCGCGAACAACGTGGCGCATTTGGCGGCTTGTTTATCAGCCGCGCCCAAGCCATGAGATATGCTCTGCTCAAGAACGGCGGCCATGCAGAGAGTGTCATCGAGGTAGTGCGTACAATTGAACTGGATATTCGTACCAATCCATGAGCGCCACAACGCTGAAATCAGATGAGCCGCACGTTGCACTGGTAGGACGCTTAACTCGATTGAGCGGGTTATGCCGCCACCAGGGGCTAACTCGCATAGTCCCATCAGAAGAGGCATTTTTAGGCCCGGCTCCTTGATGGGATTTGCTCCACCCGCTGTCCAGTGAACACGGCGTTGAGCCAAGTTCCAGATCGCTTGACTGGCTAACCGGCTCAACTCCCGACCGGCATACAGGCGAGATGACCGCGTCACCCGCCGTTTTGAGCGGTTGATCAAGATGCCAGAAGCACGTTACTTGTTAAATGGTCGTCCGTGAAGAATGCGGATTGACTTGAGAAATAAGCAGAATTGGTCTTGATGTAGTATTCGATTTTGCAGGAAAGCGGGGTATTGGACCTCGCTTTCTTGCGTTTTAG
>NZ_JBUYWT010000081.1:0-26179 GCF_055264925.1 Bradyrhizobium sp. KZN70725 | reverse complement strand
GCAGTTCCGACGTGTCGCAACCCGCTTCGAAAAAACGGCCCGGAATTACCGGGCCGTCGTCACTCTCGCTGCCATTGTTCTATGGATGCGCTAGTGTCCACACCACCTAGTTCTTCAGGACGATGCGTCCGACGACCTTGCCGGCGCGCAGCTCGTCGATCCATTTCTGGACGTCGGCCATCGGCTCTTCCTTCATCGGCGTCGGCTTGATCTTGCCGGCGCGGGCGAGCGCCATCAATTCCTGACCTTCGGCCAGCGTGCCGACCATGAAGCCTTCGATGGTCATGCGCTTGTACACCCACTGCACCATCGGCAGCGTGAATTGGCCGCCCATCAGGCCGGACACCACGATCTTGCCGCCGCGCGCGACCGTCGACACCGCAAACGCCATCGACTTCTCGTTGCCGGCAAAGTCGACGACGCCGTCGAAGCCGCCGTCGCTCTCCTTCAGCATGCGCTTGACGACATCGGGCTCTGCCGGGTCATAGGCGGCCGCCGCGCCGTTCTTCAGCGCGGTCTCGCGCGCCGCGGGGCTGAGATCGGCAACCGTGATCGGCTGCTTGAACATCGCCTGCGCGAATGACAGGCCCATCATGCCGACGCCGCCAAGGCCGATCAGCAGCAAATTGCGCTGGCGCGGACGATCGACCAGGCGCTTCAGCGCGCCATAGGCGGTGACACCGGAGCACATCAGGGTGGCGGCCTGGTTGACCGGCAGCGGATCGTAATCGAGCAGGTATTTTGCGTCGGGCACCAGCACGTGGGTGGCGAAGCCGCCGTCGATCGAGACGCCGAGGAAGCGCTGCTTGACGCAGAGGTTCTCGTCGCCGGCGAGGCAGTCGCGGCACTGGCCGCAGCCGATCCAGGGGAAGACGGCCTTCTTCGTCCCGATCAGATCCTTCGGCGCATCGGGGCCGACCTCGTCGACCACGCCCGCGATCTCATGGCCGAGCGTGAAGGGCAGGGTCATGCCGCGGGTGGTGTCGAGCTTCTTGCCGCCGCCGAGATCGGCGTAGCCGTCCTGGATGTGGAGATCGGAATGGCACAGGCCGCAGCGCTCGATGCGCACCAGCACTTCGCGTCCCTGGGGCTTCGGCGTGTCGACGATGGTTTCGCACAGCGGTGCATCGAATTTGACGAGGGATTGGCGAACCATACGCGCCATTACGTTTTCTCCTGTTGTTCTATTTTGTGGCCCTTATATCGGCCAATTCCCGGGCCATGGCAACAAAGCCCGCGACCGGAATGGTTTCGGCGCGCCGTGTCGCGTCGATATCGGCTGCGGCAGCAAGCCGCGCCGGATCGACCGACAGCGATTTCAAACTCTGGCGCAGCATCTTGCGGCGCTGGCCGAAGGCGGCGGCTGCGACCTGCTCGAGCATGCGGCGGTCGCACGGCTCGGGCGCGGCGCGCGGTATCAATCGTACCACCGAGGACGTGACCTTCGGTTGCGGCACGAAGGCCGCGGGCGAGATGTCAAACAGGATCTTGGTCTCGGCGCGCCAGTTGGCGAGCACCGCGAGCCGGCCATACGCCTCCTCGTCCTCATGGGCGACGATGCGCTCGGCGACCTCGCGCTGGAACATCAGGACCATCATGTCGTACCAGGGCGGCCACGGCTCGATCGACAGCCAGTCGACCAGCAGCTGGGTCGCGATGTTGTAGGGCAGGTTGGCGACGATCTTGGCCTTGGCGCCATCGAGCAAGGGACGCGGGTCAAAGCGCTGCGCGTCGCCATGCACGATCTCGATGCGGCCGGGATAGCGCTTGGCGATATAGTCGAGCGCAGCCAGCGCCCGCTCGTCGCGCTCGATGGCGATCACGCGCTTGGCACCCAGCGCAAGCAGCGCGCGCGTCAAGCCGCCGGGACCGGGGCCGACCTCGATCACGGTGGAGTCTTCCAGCGGGCCCGCGGCGCGGGCAATGCGCGCGGTGAGGTTGAGATCGAGCAGAAAATTCTGGCCGAGCGATTTGCGCGCCGACAGCGAATGCTCGCGAATGACGTCGCGCAGCGGCGGCAGATCGTCGATCGTGCTCACTTAGCTTGATGCCGCGGCCATGCGCGCGGCGAGCCGGAGGGCGGCGATCAGGCTCGACGGATTGGCCTTGCCGGTGCCGGCGATATCGAATGCGGTGCCGTGATCGGGCGAGGTCCGGATGAAGGGCAGCCCCAGCGTGACGTTGACGGCGTCCTCGAACGCGACGGTCTTGATCGGGATCAGCGCCTGGTCGTGATACATGCAGATCGCGCAGTCGTAGGTCTTGCGCGCGGCTGCGTGGAACATGGTGTCGGCCGGCAGCGGGCCCCGGACGGCAATGCCGTCGCGGCGCAGGATCTCGACCGCGGGCGCGACGATCTCGACGTCTTCCATGCCGAGCGTGCCGTCTTCGCCGGCATGCGGATTGAGGCCGGCAATGGCGAGCCGCGGCGCCGCGAGGCTGAACCGCGCCTTCATGTCCGCGACCACGATCCGCGCGGTCGACACGATCAGGTCGGTCGTCAATTGCGCCAGCGCCTCGCGGACCGACACATGGATCGTCACCGGGACGACGGCGAGCGCCGGCGACCACAGCATCATCACCGGCTGCGGCGCGCGCCCGCCGTTTGCGGCAAGCTCGGCCAAGAACTCTGTATGGCCGGGATGTCGGAAGCCGGCGCGGTACAGCACGTTCTTGGCGATCGGATTGGTGACGACGGCGCTGGCCTTGCCGGCGGCGACATCGGCGACGGCCTGCCGGATCGATGCCAGCGCCGCATCGGCACTCGTGCCGTCGGGCTGGCCCGGTCGCGCCGTCACCGTCTTGCCGGTCGCAACCACGGGAAGGGCGCGTGCGAACGTCGTGGATGCCTCCGCGGCGCTGACCTCGGCCAACTCGACGGCAAGCCCGAGCGTCTTGGCGCGTTCGGCAAGCGCGGCGCGGTCGCCCAGCAGATAGAACGGCGGGAGATCGAGTTCGCGGCGGCGCAGCCATGCGGCGAGCGTGATGTCGGGGCCGATGCCTGCGGGCTCGCCGGATGTAAGTGCGAGAGGTTGAGCCATGCGTCAACGATAGTCGATCATCGCCCGCCTGGATATTCGATCATCGCGGCTTTTCGGACTTCCTGCAGGTAGGCCTTCGACTTCGCCTCGTACTTCTGCACGTACATCTTGTCGCGCATCTCACGCTTCTTCGGCGTGTCGACGGTGGTTGCCTTCCTGCCGCAGAGGGCGACCATTTCAACGCCCTGCTTGGTGACCTCGGGAGGGGTGAGGTGGCCGACCGGGGTCTTGTCCAGGATGTCGCGCAGCGACTGCGGCAGGTCGGCCGAGGTCTTCACGACGATCTCGCGGATCGCGGCGTTGCGCATCGACTTGAAGAAGGTGTTGGCTTCCTCGCAACTGGTGACGCGCTCGCGCAGGCTGTCCGCTTCCTTGCGGCGTCCCTCGAACTCCGACTGCGGCGCGCCGCGGGGCACGATCAGAACGACCGGCTGCATCCTGTATTCGAATGCCTCGGCCTCAGCCGCGCCTCCGGCCTCCTTGACCGCGTTGGCCACGTCCTTTTCGCCAACCTGCAGGCTTTCCTTGAAGCGGCCGCGGACCAGGCTGGTCCAGACCATGTCGGCCCTGATGCGTTGCTTCAGCGTATCCGGGCGGATGCCCTTGCCCTCGAGCACCTTGGTGAGCTGGTCGCCGGAAAGCCGCATCCGCTGCGCCATGCCGCCGAAGGACTGGTCGATATCGCCGGCGGAGGGATCGACGCCGAATTTCTTGGCTTCCTTGATCTTCAGCTTCTCATCGATCAGCTCGTCGAGGACGGTCTTCCGATCAGGCGTCTTGCCGCCGGTCAGGGCGTTCAGCTTGGCGCGCTGCTCGATGTCGTAATTGGTGATGGGCTCGCCATTGACCATCACGGCGATGGTCTGGGCATGCAGTCGCGCACCGCCTCCGAGCAGGAGGAAAAGAGCCAGCAGGGAACTCAACACTAGCTGATGGCGGCGCGTTGGCAGGCTAGCGGTCGTCATTATCGTCATGTCAGCCGTTTAAACCAATTCAAGCCGGAGCCACAGGCCCGCAGGCAATCCAAGCACCCCGCCAGACCGCTCGCTACTGCATGCCAGCCGAACTGCTGGACGTGGAGGTCTGCGCGATCGTCCGCAGCCCGATCTGGAACATGAACGCGTGGCTGAGGACGGGCGGCGTCGAGCCGGCCTGATAGGTATAGGACGTGACATAGTTGGCGGCCAGCACGAAGCAGTCGTCCACATAGCCCGCGCCGAACGCGTACTGGTTGATTTTGTTCGCTTCAAGGTCCCAGCGCGCCGCGCCCTGAACCACCCAGTTCGCCGCCACCTTGATCGATCCGCTGGCGAGGATGCCTTCGCGGCGCGTCAAATAGCCAAGCTCCGGCTGCGCGGCATAGTCGCCGTACATCAGGCTGACCGACCAGCGGTCGAAGTTCGCGCTGGCCTGGGCCTCGAACCGGTTGATGTTCCAGGTCGCTTCGTCCATCCGCGAGCGGACGCTGAATGTGTAGGTGCGGTTGGGCGAGTAGGCGAGGCTCGCGACATAGTCCGAGCGCGGATTCTGCAGGCCGGAATCGATGCCGGTGTTGGTGACGTCCGCGACCGCGAACGAGTTCAGCCCGAACATCTGATAGGACTGTCCGAACATCGCCTTGACGCTGCCGCCGCGATCGAACTGCGTGGTGGCCTGCACGCCGACATTGGCGCGGCTGCCGCCTTCGACGCGGTCGTAGCCGGAGAATTTGTCGATCGCGAACAGGTTCGAGGTATCGAACACCAGGCTCTGCGCGTCCTCGTTCGGAAGCTTGCCGGCGCTGGGTTCGTCGGGCCGGATGATGACCTGCGCAATCGGCTCGATGGTCGTCGTGCCCCACGGCTGCACGTTGATGAAGGGGTAGCGGTATTCGAAGCCGACGGTCGGCATCAGGCGGACCGTCTGGGTGTCGCCGACCGGCAGGAAGTTGGAAACGCCCGGCTGGTTCGAGATGTCGGCGTTGATGGCATCGGCGCGGACACCGACGAACGGCGTCCAGATCTGGCCGAGCGGGTCGGTATAGGATTTACGCCACTGCGCCTCGGCGGTCAGCCTTGTGTAGGTGCCGGGCATGCCGCGCAGCAGGCACTGCGACGGCGTGCGCGCCATCGGGTCCGCGGATGTGGTCAGGCACAGGCCGTTGGTGTTGGCCGTCGTCGTGATCGGGTCGAACACCGCGGTTTCGCGGGTCAGGTTGGTGAAGTTCACCTTGTAGCTGAATTCGCCACCGAAGATCGGGCTGTTGATCACGTTGTTGTAGTCGATGACAGGCGCGACCACCGGAACCTGGTTCTGGTTGCCGGAGTAGCTGAGATAATAGATCGCGCGTGCGTCGAAGAAGCTGCGGTTGCCGACGCCGGTCAGATAGAGCTGCGAGATCGCCTCGGTCGGCAGCGACAGGAACGATCCGAACGGATCCTTGTACTGGGCCAGCCGGTAATCGGACATGAAGTAGTAGTCGGACAGCAGCACGCCGTCCCAGCCCCAGGTCCATTTGTCGTTCAGCGCGAACTGACCCTTGGTCTCGATGCCGCCGCGGAACTGGCGGTCACCGGGCTGGCCGGCGAAGGCGCCTTGATCAAGCTGGTCGATGCCGTAGAGCCGGATCTGATAGGCGCCGTTCGACAGGCGCTGACGGAATTCGCCCTGGAACAGCACGCCCTGCTTCGAGGTGATGCGCGGATTGAACGTCGCGTCGAAGTCCGGCGCGAGCGCGAAGTAATAGGGGATTTCGACGCCGACGCCGAACGCCGAATACGTGGTGAAGCCCGGCATCAGGAAGCCGCTCTTGCGCTTCACGGTCGGATCGGGCGTCGAGAAATAGGGCAGATACGCCATCGGAACGCCGAAGAACTCGAGCTGGGCGTTCTCGAAATAGAGCATCTTCTCGGTCTGGTTATGGATGATGCGCGCGCCCTTGACCTGCCAGAGCGGCGGCTTCTTCGGATCATCCTTACAGGGCGCACAGGCGGTATAAACGCCGTTGTCGAACACCGTGTAATTGCCGCTGGACCGATCGGCGCGGGTCGCCGCCATGCGGGTCTGGTCTTCCGTGTCGACGCGCAGCGAATCGACGAACCCGTCGCGGTAGTCGTCGCTGAGATCAAGGATGTTGGCGTAGGTGATCTTGCCTTCCGCATCGGTCATGCGGATGTTGCCTTCGGCATGAAGACGCTTGGTCTTCTGGTCGTAGATGACCTTGTCGGCCTCGACGCTGGTGCCGTTGTAGAACATCTGGACGTTGCCGACGGCCGAGATGCGCTGGTTGTTGTAGTCGTAATCGACCTCGGTCGCCTGAACGAGCATCTGCCCGTCATTCTTGGCCGGCGGGCGGGGCGGCTTCGGCGGACGCGGATTGTAGGTGAAGGCCTGCGCGGCAGCCGGCGTCGACGCGACAACGTCGAGCGCGCTGACCACGACGAACGCGGCGAGGAGAGCTGAGATCGAAACGCCAAACGCGGCCATGCGGCTCCGTTGACGGCGCAGGACACTGCGCCGCCCGAGAGCAGGCGACCTCAACTGGCGGGCGGCGACGATAGCCACTACCCGTCCTCCTGGTACAGCAAGGCTAAGAAACCGGTGAGGCTGCCCACAACGACAGGCAACCACGCCGCAGCGATGGGATGCATCAACTCAGCCTTGCTCAAATCTTCAGTTACTTTCGACAGCACGTAGAGCAGAAAGCCTGCGCCCACGCCACTCAAAACCATCTTCTGCACGCCGCCCATCCGAAAGAAGCGGAGGCTCACAGAAGCCGCCAACATCACCATCGCAGCCAGCAAAAACGGCTGTGCGATGAGCTTGTGATACTGCAAGCGATAGCCGGCCGTCGCGAACCCTGAGCTCTCCGACGAACGGATGTAGTTCGGCAGTTGCCAAAAGGACACAGTTTCCGGGGTGGAGAAACTGTTGCGCACCTGTGCCGGGGTAAGGGTGGTGGTCAGGTAGAAGGTGTCCTGATCCACCGGAGGCTTATCGAGGGTGAATCGGCGCACGCCCTTGAACACCCAACGGCCGTCTTCGAGCGCCGCTTCGCGCGCTTCGATTCGCTCCTTGAACTGGAGCGCCGTATCGAATCGAAACACGGTGAGGCCGGTCAGCCGGACGCCCTGCTGCTCGCTGCGGGCCGCATTGATGATCGCCTGACCCTCGTCGTTGATCTGGTTTAGCCAGAAGCCGGACGCGTCCTGAATGCCGCCGCCGGGCGCCGAGCCGAACAGCTCGGCTTCCATCCGTTTGGACAGCTCGCGCAGATTGGCCGATACTGGATTGTAGGCGGTGGTCGCGAAGATGCCGAGCATGATCGCACTGGCCAGCGCCGGCGAGATGAATTGCCAGGCCGAGACGCCGGCGGCGCGGGCCACGACGAGCTCCAGCCGACGCGACAAAGCGAGGTAGCAGGTCATGGCGCCGATCAGCACGCAGAACGGCATCAGCTTCTCGAGCAGCTGCGGCACCCGGAATAGCGAAGTTTCCGCGACCGTGATCGCGGAGGCCGAGACGAGGCCCGACGTCTTGCGCACCATCTCGATGTAATCGACCAGCACGAGCAGCACGAAGATGCCCGCGAACACGCCCACCGCCGCGACCACGAAGCGGCCGGCGAAATAACGCCCGAGCGTGTTTGTGACCATGCTCATGCGGTTGCCGGCCTCCGGAAGAGGCGCGCAATGCGCTCGTTGTTCCTGTTGATCGCTTCCATCAGCCGCGGCGGCGGTTCGACGACCACGCCGCCGACGATCATCCAGATGCCGATGCCGATGCCGCCGAACAGCATCAGATACTGCACCAGCGCCGCGAGCGGCGTCTTCACCGCCATGACCGAGCAGGCGAACCCGACCATGCGCAGGCCGAACACCGCGAATACCGAGCCGCCGATCGAGAAATTGCGGCTCTGGCGCGTGGTGCGCGGCGCGCCGAGGAAGGCGAAGGTAAGGGCAGCGAACGCAAACGGATAGATCGGCGCCATGAAGCGATCATGCAGCTCCGCGAAGAACTGGCCCGACAGCTGCTGATAGGTCTTGTCTTCCTCGTCCGGCCACATCAGCTCCCAGAGATAGCGCTCGCGAATCCCGAGCGTGACGTCGCGGCCCTGCGAGAATTTCGACATGTCAAAGGCGTAACGGGCGAACGCGACCAGCGCCGGATCACGCTTGCCAACCTCGAACCGTTGCAGATTGCCGTCATAGAGCACGAGGTACGAGCCTCGGTCGGTCTTCTGCACGGTGCCGTGGTCGGCGATGATGGTGACGCGCTCCTGCGGATCGCGGCGATCGTCGACGAAGACGCCGCCGAGCACGCCGCCGGGCAGGCGCTCGCGGATCCGGATCGTCAAGTTCTGGTCGAGCTGGGCGAAGCGGCCGGGCTGCAGGATGTTGGTCAGCACGTCGGCGGTGATCTCGGCGTCCCACTGCTTGATTCGGCGCATGCCGTCGGGGGCGAGATAGGCGCCGATGAAGGCGACCAGCGCCGCCACCACGCAGGTGGCAAGGAAGAACGGCCGGAACAGCCGGATCGGCGAGAAGCCCGCCGCGTTCATGACGATGATTTCGGAATCGGTCGCGAGCTTGTTCAGCGTATGGGAGATCGCGATCATCAGCGCGATCGGGGCGATGATCAGCACCAGGGCGGGAATCACGAGACCGGTGATGCCAAGGAAGGTGAGGATGGTCTGACCCTGGCTGGTCATCAGGTCGATGCCGCGCAGCGCCTGCGTAATCCAGATCACGCCGGTGAGGCTGACCAGGACAAGCGCAAACGACGCCAGCGTCGTCTTAAAGATGTACTTGTCGATCGACCCCATCGCTACCGCACGACCCCCAAGGCCCCCTGCACGCAACCAAACGCACGGCTCTCGACCATCCCCGTCAACCCGGGTTCCCCTATGGTCGAGCCGCGGACCCGTCCGGCTCACTCTCTAGTCACTCTCTCACTACCATCCCTTTGATCCGTCAACAAAATGGCCGGGCCAAGGCACGCTTAATTTATGGTTAATTAATCGCTTTTGTGGCCTTCCGGCCACTCCGGCGCTTGGCAGCGGCGCAGCCGGCAGGTCATAGTGTATGACAAGCCCGGTCCGGACTGGTTCCGGACCGCCATCGCAATGCTCACCCCGCGTGCCGGAAGGACCGCCTCAGGTCCGAGCAACACCCTGAGTTCTGGAGGATTTTCCTATGTCCGACGCCGTCAAGGTCGGCTTTGTTCCGATCTCCGCGTCCGCTCGCGGTATTCTGGTGGTCTTTTGCGACGACCAATTGAAGCTGGGAGCCGCCACCCGGAAGGCGCTGGGAGTTGCCGCCGAGACGGTCAAGCGGGCCGCGGCCGCCAACCAGTTCAAGGGCAAGAGTGGGGCGGTCCTCGACATCCTGGCGCCGGAGGGAATCAAGGTCGAGCGGCTGATCGTGATCGGCACCGGCAAGGCGGCCGACCTCAAGGAGAACGATTTTCTCAAGTTTGGCGGCGTGGCGGCCGGCAAGCTCAATGCCGGCAGCGGTTCGATGACCGTGGTCGCGGAACTGCCCGAAGCCGCGATGGCCGCCGGCCAGGCCGCCGCGATCGCCACCGGCATCCGTCTGCGCGCCTACAAGTTCGACCGCTACAAGACCAAGAAGAAGGACGGCGAGGACGGCGCCCTGCGGGCCGACGTCTCGATCGCCGTCGACGATGTTGCCGCCGCCAGGAAGGCCTACGCGCCTGAAGCGTCCGTCGTCGACGGTGTGTATTTGGCGCGTGAGCTCGTCAACGAGCCGCCGAACGTGCTGTATCCCGAGGAATTCGCACGCCGCGCCAGCCAGCTTCGCAAGCTCGGCGTCAGCGTCGAGGTGCTCGACGTCAAGGCGATGACCAAGCTCGGCATGGGCGCGCTGCTCGGCGTCGCGCAGGGATCGGCGCGACCCGGCCGCACCGTGATCATGCGCTGGAACGGCGGCAAGAAGAGCGAGGCGCCGGTCGCGTTCGTCGGCAAGGGCGTCTGCTTCGACACCGGCGGTATCTCCATCAAGTCGGCCGGCGGCATGGAGGATATGAAGGGTGACATGGGCGGTGCGGCCTGCGTGGTCGGGCTGATGCACGCGCTGGCGGCGCGCAAGGCCCGCGTCAATGCGGTCGGTGCCATCGGCCTTGTCGAGAATATGCCCGACGGCAATGCGCAGCGTCCGGGCGACATCGTCACCTCGATGTCCGGCCAGACCATCGAAATCATCAACACCGACGCCGAGGGACGCCTCGTGCTCGCCGACGTGCTCTGGTACGTCGCCAAGAAGTTCAAGCCGAAATTCATGGTCGATCTGGCCACGCTGACCGGCGCGATCATGATCGCGCTCGGCACCGATCACGCCGGCATGTTCTCCAACAATGACGAGCTCGCCGAGCGGCTGGCCAAGGTCGGGCTCGAGACCGGCGAGAAGGTGTGGCGCATGCCGCTCGGTCCCGAATACGACAAGCAGATCGATTCGCAATTCGCCGACATGAAGAACACCGGCGGGCGCAACGGCGGCTCGATCACGGCAGCGCAATTCCTGCAGCGTTTCGTCGACGGCACGCCGTGGGCGCATCTCGACATCGCCGGCACCGCGATGGGCGCGCCGAAGACCGAGATCAATCAGAGCTGGGGTTCGGGTTATGGCGTCCGGCTGCTCGAGCGGCTGGTCTCCGACTATTATGAAGCCAGGAAATAGAGTGTCGGCCAGCGCATGACCGAGGTTCTGTTCTACCACCTGCAGAACATCACGCTGGAGAGCGTGCTGCCGCCGCTGCTCGAGAAGTCGCTCGAGCGCGGCTGGCGCGTGGTCGTGCAATCGACGTCACAGGAGCGTGCCGAGACGCTCGACGCGCATCTGTGGACCTACAGTGACGATTCGTTCCTGCCGCACGCGACCTCGCGCGTCGCCGACGCGCAGGACCAGCCGATCATCCTGTCGATCGAGGAGAGCAATCCGAATCGGGCCAATGTCCGCTTCCTGGTCGATAATGCGGCGCTGCCGGCCGACTGCGACAGCTACGAGCGGGTGGTCCTCGTGTTCAACGGCGACGACCCCGACGCGGTGGCCTCGGCCAGGGAAAGCTGGACCGCTTGCAAGGCGCGCGGCTTCGAGGTCACCTATTGGCAGACCGACGAGCGGGGACGCTGGCAGCGGCGCCAATAGCGATAGCTACTAATTAATGATAATTCGACGTTTCTTGGGGCGGGCCACTGTCATGCCGCAAAGTGATGTTCGGACAAGCCCTTAGGTAAGGGGTAGGAGCTTTGTCGATCGTGCGGGACGGAACATTCAGTCGGAAGTCGCTGCTGGCGTTGCTGGTGCTTGCACCGGGACTTGCCGGCTGTTCGGGCGCCGGATCCGACTTGTTTTCGCGCGATGCGGAATGGTTCTCGCGTCCCGGGCGGGTGTTCATCCGCAACATCTCGATCGAATCGCCGCCACTGACGCCGGACAAGCCGGTGACGAACGACGATCTCGTCAGTGCCGACGGCAGCTGTCCAGGCATGGCACCGCCGCCGGGCGCCTCCGATGCCAACGCACAGGCCGGCGGTGCACCACCGCCGCAGCCAACGGGCGGCAGCGTTGCACTCGGCCACACTGAATGCGACGTCGTGCGCGGCATCGGCGCGCCCGACAGCGTCAACCTGTCCAGCGCTCCGGGCGGCGGGCGCGTTGCGGTCGTGACCTGGTCGCGCGGCGCGCGCGCCGGCATCTACACCTTTACCTCGGGGCGCCTGTCGTCCGTCGAGCGCGGCCCGGATCCCGTGCCCGAGCCGAAGCAGGCGAAGCCGAAGAAGAAAAAGACCTCGCACGGCTAGAGCGTTTTCGCCGCAGCGGCAGGCCAATGCCTGCATGCGCGGGCATGATACCGGACGCGCGGACATCACACCGGATAGAATGAGAGCCTCGGCTCCCTCCACGGGTCGTCACTGCCTAGTGCGCAATTGCGCACGGGAGCAGGGACCCATACGCCGCGGCGGATGTGGTTATGGGGACTCGTCGTTCGACGATCGTGCAGCAACGACCATCTGTGGTTATGGGTCCCTGCTTTCGCAGGGACGACATCGGATATGTGGCTCCGCCCGGTCTAACTCGCCGCTTCGTCGAGTTCGGCGCTGGCTTCCAGCCAGTCTTCCTCGGCGCGCTGTAACGCGCTCTCGGCGCCGGCGCGCGCCTTGGTCAGTTGCGCGGCCTGCTTGGGGTCGCGGGTAAAAATATCGGGCAATGCGAGTGCGGTATCGATCTTGGCGATGATGGCGTTGATGCGCTCGATCTCGGCCTCAGCTTGCGCGACCCGCTGCCTGGGTGAAGCACGCTTCTCGTTGCGGATGCGCTCCGGCTTCGCGGCCTCCTTGACGCGCTCGCGCGAGGCCGGCCGGCCGTCATTGGCCGACAGGATCATGCGTCGATATTCGTCGAGATCGCCGTCATAGGCCGTGACGGTCTGGTTGGCCACGACCCACAGGCGGTCGGCGCAGGCCTCGATCAGATAGCGATCATGCGAGACCATGATGATGGCGCCGGGGAATTCGTTGATCGCCTCCGCGAGCGCCGCACGGCTGTCGATATCGAGGTGGTTGGTCGGCTCGTCCAGGATGATCATGTTCGGGCCGTAGAACGTGGCAAGCCCCAGCAGCAGCCGCGCCTTCTCGCCGCCCGACAGGCTCCTCACCAGCGTGTCGCCGGCCTTGCCGGAGAAGCCGATCGCACCGACGCGGCCGCGCACCTTGCTCTCCGGCGCCTCCGGCATCAGCTTGCGGATGTGATCATAGGGCGAGCCGTCGAGATTGAGCTCGTCGACCTGGTGTTGGGCGAAATAGCCGACCGACAGCTTGTCGGCCCTCGTGATCCGGCCGGCAAACGGCGCGAGCTTGCCCGCCAGCAGCTTGACCAGCGTCGACTTGCCGTTGCCGTTGGCCCCTAACAGCGCGATGCGGTCGTCGGTATCGACGCGCAGCGTCACGCGATTGAGCACCGGCTTGCCGGGCTCGTAGCCGACCGAGACGTCATCGACCGCGATGATCGGCGGCGACAGCAGCTTCTCCGGCGCCGGGAACGAGATCTCATGAACATCCTGGGTCACCAGCGCGGTGATCGGCTTCATCCGCTCCAGCATCTTCACGCGCGACTGCGCCTGCCGCGCCTTCGAGGCCTTGGCCTTGAAGCGGTCGACGAAGTCCTGCAGGCGCTTGCGCTCATCGGCCTGCCGCTTGGCGTGCTTGGCGTCGAGCAATTCGCGCGCGGCGCGCTGGTCCTCGAACGAGGAATAGGTGCCCTTGTAGAGCGTCAGCCGGCCGCGATCGAGGTGCAGGATCTGATCGACCGAGGTGTCCAGCAGGTCGCGGTCGTGGCTGATCACGATCACGGTGCGCGGATAGTTGGCGAGGTGGTTCTCGAGCCACAAGGTGCCTTCGAGATCGAGATAGTTGGTCGGCTCGTCCAGCAGCAGGAGGTCGGGCGCGGAGAACAGCGTCGCCGCCAGCGCCACGCGCATGCGCCAGCCGCCGGAAAATTCCGCGCACGGCCGCGCCTGGTCTGATGTCGAGAAGCCGAGGCCGGAGAGGATCGCCGCGGCGCGGGCGGGCGCGGAATGGGCGTCGATGTCGACCAGCCGGGTCTGGATTTCGGCAATCCGGTGCGGATCGTGCGCCGTCTCGGCCTCGCGCAGCAGCGCGTCGCGCTCGAGATCGGCCTTCAACACGACGTTGATCAGGCTTTCGGGCCCGTCGGGCGCTTCCTGCGCGAGGCTGCCGATACGCCAGCGCGGCGGCAGCGCGATGCTGCCGCTCTCGGTCGGGATGTCGCCCCGGATGGCGTGAAACAGCGTCGATTTGCCGACGCCGTTGCGGCCGACAAATCCGACGCGGGCTCCGGGTACAATTTGCACCGAACTGTGATCGATCAACAGCCGTCCGGCGATCCGGACCGAGATGTCAGTGATGGAGAGCATGCAGCGTTGTCACCGGACCCGCCGCCAAACGCAACCCCGTCTGTTCGTAAAATCTCTCCCGGAGCTGTTGCAAAAACGCAATTGGGCTGCTGGTCAGCCCTCAACATCTAATGGCGATCGCCTTCCCGTCGTTGCATCTCATCGAGGAGTTGCTGCAGGCGAGACGAAAGTGCGGGCTCTGGCCGCATGCTTTGCTGAAGCCGTTCGCCTACGGCATCGCAGATGTAACGGCAGGTCTTGTGATCAATCTGATCGGCGTCCTTGTCGATCTTGCTCATTGTCATCGTCATGGCATGTCTCTTGGCGAGTTCCACCTCGCATGTTCGAGTAGCTCCTCGCCATGACAAGTCGCGACCCCGAATTTGGTTTCCGCGCCTTGCTCTCGCCTTGAGGTAGTGGGTCCCATATATGCCCGGGTTCCCCCGGCGGACCCGAAAAAAGCCCCGGCGCGAGGGCCGGGGCGAGAAGCAAGTCAGGGGAGCAGTCGTAGATTCGATGGATCAGTAGCAGCGGTTGACCAGGCGCCAGCGGGGCCCCCACGGGGTCGGCACCACGCGGCGCACGTAGCAGCCGCCGCCGTAGCCATAACCGCCGTAATAGGCCGGGCCGCCGACGATGACGCGCGGACCGCCCCACCAGCCGTGGTGCCATCCACCGTGCCAGCCGCCATGCCAACCACCCCACGCAGAAGCGGAGGTCGGGGCGAGCGCGGCGGCACCGAGCGAAACCGCGGCGACGGCGGCAAGCGAGAGTTTGCGTAACATGATCGTCTCCTCGAGGTATGGGCGCGCGCGACACGCCCGCGGTGACATTTCCCGAGACGTCCTGTGAGGCTTGCGGATGGGGGGCCAGCAAGGCGTCCGATCGCTGCAGAGCCTATGTGACTTGAGCTGAACGGCAGCGGCACGGCGCTGACAGAATGGGTTCACCTAGGTGAAATCGCGGTAAGTTGGCCGAGCCGGCCGCTGTCCGGAGGGCGCCCTAACGACGGTTTTCGTCGTGAAAATGCGTCAAAACTAAAGGCTAACGCGTCACAGGGTCGCTTGCCGTTATCCCATCGCGCCGATATAAGCCCCGGCAACTCCCAGCCAAGTTTACAAGGACGAAATCATGGCGATTGAACGCACCTTTTCGATCATCAAACCCGACGCCACCGAGCGCAACCTGACCGGCGCGGTCAATGCGGTGATCGAGAAGGCGGGCCTGCGGGTCGTGGCGCAGAAGCGCATCCGCATGACCCGCGGCCAGGCCGAGACCTTCTACGCCGTCCACAAGGCGCGTCCGTTCTTCGGCGAGCTGGTCGACTTCATGACTTCGGGCCCGGTTGTGGTCCAGGTGCTGGAAGGCGAGGGCGCTATCCTGAAATATCGCGACGTGATGGGCGCGACCGACCCGTCGAAGGCCGCTGAAGGCACCATCCGCAAGCTCTATGCGAAGTCGATCGGCGAGAACTCGGTGCACGGTTCGGATGCGCCGGAGACCGCGGTGATCGAGATCGCGCAGTTCTTCGCCGGCAACGAGATCGTCGGCTGACACCGTATTGCTGAAAGTGGCGCGGTCTCCCGAGGAGACCGCGTCGAAGTAGAACCGGGGAGCGGCGGACGACCGCCGCCAGGGGCGGCCGCAAGGCCGAATAGGACTCGCTGTGGACTGGCTGTGGCAGATCTTTGATCCGGCGTACATCGGCGCGTTCTTCACCGAATTCAAGAACGAGATGGCGACGCCGACGTTCTGGGTCGCCGTCGGCAAGATCATCTGGATCAACGTCCTGCTGTCGGGCGACAACGCGCTCGTGATCGCGCTCGCCTGCCGCGGGCTCGCGCCGCGCCAGCGCCTGTGGGGCATGATTCTCGGCGCCGCCGCGGCGGTGCTGCTGCGCGTCATCTTCACCGGCATCGTCGCCAGCCTGATGGAGCTTCCCTATTTGAAGCTGGTCGGCGGGCTGGCGCTGATCGTGATTGCCGCCAAGCTGCTGGTGCCGGAGCAGGAGGACGAGGACAGCGTGCACGCGGCCTCGCATCTGTGGGCCGCGGTTCAGATCGTCGTCGTCGCCGACATCGTGATGAGCCTCGACAATGTGATCGCCGTGGCTGCCGCCGCTAATGGCAGCGTGCCGCTGCTGGTGCTCGGACTTGCGATCAGCGTTCCCCTGATCGTTGCCGGCGCGGCGCTGATCATGGCGCTGCTCACCAAGCTGCCGGTCCTGGTCTGGGCCGGTGCCGCGCTGCTCGGCTGGATCGCGGGTGACGTCATCGCGACCGATCCCGCCGTGTATCCGAAGCTGGACGCGCTGTTCGCCGGACCGCTCGGTACCAAGCTCGATTCCTGGCTGACGTCGGTCGGGATGTCGCCGCAATTCGCCCATGGCGGCAATGGCGGCGAGATCGCGCTCGCGGTGCTCGGCATCATCGTGGTGCTGGTCGTGGGGTCGATCTGGCGCCGCCACGCACTCCGCAAGGCCAAGCACGCCGCCAAGGCGGCGTGAGCCCTAAATCGCGATGCGATTGGGTCGAGCTCGTTGTTTGAGCATGATCTCCGCGCAAGCGCATTCCGCGTTTGTCGCGAGGGAAAACCGCTTCGCACTTTTCCGGATCATGCCCTAGCGCCGCACGATCGAGCCGGCGCGCCCGACCAGCCGCGCCAATTGCTTGAAGCGGCTGCCGACGCGGTCGGCGACCAGATCCACCATCCGGTGCTCGAACACCAGCATCAGCTTGCGGCCCTGGGTGCGGAAATGGGTTGCCGGCAGCACGCCGGTGCGCGCCGCCGTGATCAGATGCGCGACGCGGAATGCGGCGCCGAGCACGCGGGCGCGCTCGTCCATCGCCGGCGTCACCAGCGCGCGGATCTGCGGCGGCGGCTCGTTTTCCTCGCTGAGCCCGGCGTAGCGATAGAACACCGAGAGCGCGACGAAGGCGCGGCCCTGATGCGTGATCGAGCCGAAATTGCCGTTCATGATCAGGCTGAGGGTTTCCTCGCCGCGATGATCGGGATGCACCCGCCAGCCGATGTCGGAGAGCAGGCAGGCGACGTGCCGCAGCCTGCGGTCTTCCTCAGTCTCGCGCAGCCTGACGACGCGCACCAGCCGGTCGGTCCACGCCGTCAGCTCCTGGGCGTGGCGGGCCGAGCGCGACAGCAATTCGTTGAGGTTCTGCGCGGCGCACAGCAGTCCGTCCTTGGCGCGTTCGGCCTGCGGCAGCATCTCGTAGAGCAGGCCCTCGCGTACGCCGAAGGTCGAGAACACGATGGTCTTCGGCTGGGCCACGCGGATGATGTATTCGAGCACGAGCGCGGCATAGGCCAATAGCGGCCGCCGCGCGTCGGCGACCGACTCGATATTGGCCAGCATGTTGGTGGCCGCCAGCCGTCGCAGCCGCTGCGCGAAGTCGAGGGCGTCGGCCGCCGGGATCGAATAGCCGTGCATCACCTTGAGCGGGTAGCCGCTCTGGATGATGTGAATGCGCGCCAGCGCACGCCAGGTGCCGCCGACGGCATAGAAGGTACGGCCACGCCCGGTCTTGAGCTGGGCGACGCCGAGCAGCTCGTTCTTGACGATGCGTTCGGCGCGCTTGAGCGATTTGTTGGAGAGGTCCTGCAGCGCGAGGCTGCCGAGCGGCAGCGTCACGCCGCTGCGCACGCGGCTGCCCTTGACATCGATCAGTTCAAGCGAGCCGCCGCCGAGATCGCCGACGATGCCGTTCGGATTGTGCACGCCCGAGACGACGCCGAGCGCGGATAGCTTCGCTTCACGCGGCCCGGTGAGGATCTCGATCTTGGCGCCGCAGATGCGCTCGGCCTTGGCGATGAAGTCCGGACCGTTCTTGGCGTCGCGGCAGGCCGCGGTCGCGATCGCGTAGACGCGGCCGACTTGCTGGATCCTGCACAGCGCACGAAAACGGCGCAGCGCGGTGAGCGCCTTGTTGACGGCATCGGTTGCGAGCAGGCCGGTGCTCTGCACCTCGCGCCCGAGCCCGCACAGCGCCTTCTCGTTGAAGATTGTGATGAGGCTGCGCGCCATCGCCTCGTAGACCACGAGACGAACCGAGTTCGAGCCGATATCGATGACAGCGACGCTGGAAGCGCGCTTCCGCGGCCGCTTCACCGTAAGGCCCCCTTAAGACGATGGCTGCTGACGCTCGTTGCGACGCGTGAGACGGCGCGGTGAAGATTCCTTGAGAGACTTACCACGGCCGGACAGACTCGGATTTGTCATGAAGTAGTCATGCAGATTGAAGGGCTCTTCGCCTTTCGCGGCCTTCATACGCGTTGACGACCCATCCGGCAACAATTGCCAGCTTTGCTCGGTGTCCTTCAGGTTCGCGACCATGATCTGTTCGAGAACCTGCTGATGCACCGTGGGATTTTGCAGCGGACAGAGAACCTCGACGCGACGGTCGAGGTTCCGCGGCATCATGTCGGCGGACGAGATATACACAGCAGCTTTTGTGCTCGGCAGGCCCTGACCCATGCCGAAGCAATAGATTCGGCCGTGTTCCAGGAACCGGCCGATCACCGATTTGACGCGGATGTTCTCCGACAGTCCCGGCAGCCCCGGCCGCAGGCAGCAGATGCCGCGCACCACGAGCTCGACCGAGACGCCGGCCTGCGAGGCCTCGTACAGCGCGTCGATGATATCAGGGTCGACCAGCGCATTCATCTTCATCCAGACCGCGCCGGGCCGGCCGTGCTTGACGTGCGCGATCTCGCCGTGGATGTGCTCGATGATCCGCTTGCGCAGCGTCAGCGGCGACACCGCCATCTTCTCGATGTCGCTCGGCTCGGCATAGCCGGTGATGTAGTTGAAGACCCGCGCGACGTCGCGGCCGATAATCGGATCCGAGGTGAAGTAGGAGAGGTCGGTGTAGATGCGCGCGGTGACCGGGTGATAGTTGCCGGTGCCGGTGTGCACATAGGTCGTGAGATTGCCGCCCTCGCGGCGCACCACCATCGACAGCTTGGCATGCGTCTTCAATTCGATGAAGCCGTAGACCACCTGCACGCCGGCGCGTTCGAGGTCGCGGGCCCAGCGGATATTGGCTTCCTCGTCGAAGCGCGCCTTCAGCTCGATCAGCGCGGTCACCGACTTGCCGGCCTCGGCGGCTTCCGCCAGCGCGCGCACGATCGGCGAATTGTTCGAGGTGCGATAGAGCGTCTGCTTGATCGCGACCACGTCGGGATCGCGTGCCGCCTGCTGCAGGAACTGCACCACGACGTCGAAGGATTCGTAGGGGTGATGGACCACGAGGTCCTTCTGGCGGATGGCGGCGAAGATATCGCCGCCATGATCGCGCACCCGCTCGGGGTGGCGCGGCACATAGGGCGGGAATTCGAGGTCGGGGCGATTGAGGCGGGTGAGCTGCGACAGCTCGTTCATCGCCAGCACGCCGTCGACCAGGATCACTTCGTCGTCTGCGGCCGACAAGGCGTGCTGCACGAAGATGCGCAGCTCCTCTGGCATCGTGGCCTCGATCTCGAGCCGGATCACCGACCCGCGGCGTCGCCGCTTGAGCGCGGTCTCGAACAGGCGAACGAGGTCTTCGGCCTCTTCCTCGATTTCGAGTTCGGAGTCTCTGATGATGCGGAATGCGCCTTGGCCCTTGACGGTGTAGCCGGGGAACAGGCGGCCGATGAAGAGACCGGTGGCCTGCTCCAGCGTGATCAGCCGCGCCGGCGCGCCTTCCTTGGTGGAGGGGATGCGGATGAAGCGGTCGATCTTGCCGGGCATGCGGATCAGCGCGTTCATCGCCTTGCCGTCGGAGATCCGCGACAATTGCAGCGCCACCGTGAAGCCGAGATTCGGGATGAACGGGAAGGGATGCGCCGGGTCGATCGCCAGCGGCGTCAGCAGCGGGAAGATGCTGTGGAGGAAGTGATCCTCGATCCAGCTGCGCTCGGACTTGGTGACGTCGCGGCCGTCGACCAGCTGGATGCCGACCTTGGCCAGGATATCCCGCAGGTCGCTCCAGATCGCCTGCTGGTCGGAGGCGAGCTGCGAGACGGTCTTGTTGATCATCACGAGCTGATCGGCCGGCAGCAGGCCGTCCGGGCTGCGCTCGGTAATGCCCTCGCGGACCTGCGCCTTGATGCCGGCGACACGGACCATGAAGAACTCGTCGAGGTTATTCGCCGAAATCGACAGGAAGCGGACCCGCTCCAGCACGGGATGGCCGAGATTGACCGATTCCTCGAGCACCCGCCGGTTGAAGTGCAGCCAGGACAGCTCCCGGTTGATGAAGCGTTCGGGGCTGGTCGCGATTGCGGGAATGGCGGGAAACTCCGCCTCTTTTTCTTTGATTTCAGTAGCTTGTGCCGAGTCCATAAAGTGCTGGTCCAATTCAGGGCAGGGGCCGGGGCGGTGTAGCCGAGAGCCGCAGAGACCATGTGATATTGCGATGACGTTTCGATGACATTGATGTTCCGCTCGCCTGCGCCGTCAAGCCGCGGGATGGATCAGGCGTCGCGCAACAGCTCCGCCGCCAGCGCCCGCGTGACGGGACGGCCGAGCCGGAGTGCCTCGGTATCCAGGAGCTCGACCGCCTGCCGGACGGCAACGTAGGAACGCTCGATCCGGTTGCTCAGATAGCTGACGAGCGGTTCGTCCACGCTCATCTGGCGGTCGGCGCAGAACTTGACAATCAGGCCGCGGAACAGCTGGTCGTCCGGCGGCAGCAGCGTCACGGTCGGCACCGCGCGGAGCCGCGACCGCAGGTCGCGCAATTCGATCTCGAACGCCGAGGGCGGAATGCGCGCCGTGATCAGCACGTAGGCATCGTCCTGGCGCGCCAGATTCATCAGATGAAACATCGCGCGCTCGTCGAAATCCGACGGCCTCAGGTCCTCGACCACCAGCGCACCGGTCGCAAGCGCGGTCGGCACCGTGTCGGCGGTCAGCGCATGCGCCGCGGTCGAGCGCGCGCCGGCGCTCTCGGCCCAGATCGCGGCGAGGTGGCTTTTGCCGGAGCCGTCAGGCCCGACCAGCAGCATGATTCGGTTTGGCCAGTCCGGCCAGCCGTCGATCAGCGCCAGCGCCGCCTCATTGGCAGGGCCCTCAAGGAAATCGTCGCGGGTCAGCTTCTCCTCGTGCGGCAGGGCCAAGGCCAATTGACGAGGTTGAACGCTACTGGCCACGCAGGTCTCCAAACCACTTTATCTAGCTATGCGTAAACGCGTTGCGTTTGTCGCGGGAAAACCGGCTTCCACTTTTCCGGATCCCGCCTACCGAGCTTCGATCGTGCTCATGTGCCGCACCCACTCCACGAGATAGAGGGACACCGAACCCAAAGTAAAGATCGTGACCAGGCCCATCAGGATCAGGTCGTAAGGGTGCGGCTGAAAGCCGAAGCCGAGCGAGGCCAGCACCAGCGCTGCGAACGCGACCTGCGCCACCGTGTTCAGCTTCGACACCATCAGCGGCTTCATCTCGACTGGCTTGTCGAACAACCATGACACAATCACGGCGGAGACGATCATGATGTCGCGTGACACCACGAGAATCACGATCCAGCGCGGCACCGCGCCCCAGATTCCGAGCGCGACATAGATCGACACCAGGAGCGCCTTGTCGGCGAGCGGATCGAGCAGGGCGCCGAGCTCGCTCGTCATGTTGAAGCGCTTGGCGAGGAAACCGTCGACCGCGTCCGAGACGCCGGCGATCACGAAGATCGCGAACGCAATCTCCATCTGGCTGGACACGATGGCCCAGACGATCACCGGCACCAGGATGATGCGGCCGAGGGTGATGATGTTCGGAATGCTCAACTTGGATCGCTTCCCGGCTAGAAGCCTGATTTTACTCGATATCCGGCTCTTTTGCGCAGCCGCCTTGTGTTATCTACATAGTATCGCGGCAGCAGCGCCGCGAGCCATTGCGCGGGGGCGGAATTCCTCGTAACCAGCCCCTGATCATCTGGAATTGGGCATGACCGAGCGCAAAAACGGGCTCACTTACGCGGATTCGGGTGTCGATATCGACGCCGGCAATCGACTGGTCGATCTGATCAAGCCGATGGTGCGGGCCACCGCGCGGCCTGGCGCGGACGCCGAGATCGGTGGTTTCGGCGGGCTGTTCGACCTCAAGGCCGCCGGCTTCAAGGATCCGGTCCTGGTGGCCGCGACCGATGGCGTCGGCACCAAGCTGAAGATCGCGATCGAGACCGGCATTCATGGCGGCATCGGCATCGATCTGGTCGCGATGTCGGTCAACGACCTCGTCGTGCAGGGCGCGGAACCGCTGTTCTTCCTCGACTATTTCGCCTGCGGCAAGCTGCACCCGGAGGCCACCGCGCAGATCGTCGCTGGTATCGCCGAGGGTTGCCGCGAATCCGGCTGCGCGCTGATCGGCGGCGAAACCGCCGAGATGCCCGGCCTCTACAAGGATGGCGATTACGACCTCGGCGGCTTTGCGGTCGGCGCGGCCGAGCGCGGCACGCTGCTGCCGACCGCGGATATCGCGGCGGGCGATGCCGTGATCGGGCTGGCTTCCTCCGGCGTGCACTCCAACGGCTATTCGCTGGTGCGCAAGATCGTCGAGCAGTCCGGCGTTGCCTATGACGCGCCGGCGCCGTTCGCGCCGGTCATGACGCTTGGCGCCGCGCTGCTGACGCCGACCAGGCTCTATGTGAAATCCTGCCTGCGCGCGATCCGCGACACCGGCGCGGTGAAGGGGCTCGCCCACATCACCGGCGGCGGCTTCACCGACAACATTCCGCGCGTGCTGCCGAAGCATCTCGGCGTCGGCATCGATCTGGCGCGGCTGCCGGTGCTGCCGGTGTTCAAATGGCTGGCCGAGCAGGGCGGCATCGCCGAGCTCGAGCTGCTGCGCACCTTCAACTGCGGCATCGGCATGATCGCGATCGTCAAGGCTGATGCGGTCGACGCCGTGACCGAGGCGTTCACCGCCGGCGGCGAGACCGTGACGCTGCTCGGCGAGGTGATCGAGGCCAAAGGCGAGCATCGCGTGGTCTATAACGGTCATCTCGATCTCTCGCGATGAAGCGCCGCGTCGCCATCCTGATCTCCGGCCGCGGCTCCAACATGGCCGCGCTGATCGAGGCTGCGAAGGCTGAGGATTTCCCGGCCGAGATCGTGGCTGTGATCTCGAACCGTGCCGATGCTGCCGGGCTCGAGAAGGCGGCCGCGAGCGGCATTGCGACCATCGTCATCGAGAGCAAGCCGTTCGGCAAGGACCGCGCCGGCTTCGAGGCCGTGCTGCAGCGGGCGCTCGACGACAGGCAGGTCGAGCTGATCTGCCTCGGCGGCTTCATGCGGCTGTTCACCGCCGAGTTCGCGCGGCACTGGTACGGGCGGATGCTCAACATCCATCCCTCGCTGCTGCCTTGCTTTCCGGGTCTCGATCCGCACGGCCAGGCGTTGCGTGCAGGGGTCAAGCTGTCCGGAGCGACGGTGCATTTCGTGATCCCGGAGACCGACGCCGGACCGATCGTGATGCAGGGCGCGGTCACGGTCGCTGACGACGACACGGCCGAGACGCTCGCCGCGCGCGTGATCACCATCGAGCATCGCATCTATCCGGAGGCGCTGCGGCTGCTGGCGAGCGGCCGGCTCAAGCTGGAAGGCGATCTCTGCAGGACCCTGGGCAGCGGCGCAACCGACCATACCCTGATCGCGCCGGCGCCTTAGCGCGCGGTTGCAGGAGACATCCCCCGGGGTGATGCGGCCGGGGGAGGCATCAGGATGAATTCCGCTGGCAGCGGCGTTCAGTGAACCTTGAGGTTCTCTGCCGATGCCTTGCCGCGGTTCTCCACCAGCTCGTACTCGACGGACTGGTTCTCGTTCAATGTGCTGAGGCCCGCGCGCTCGACCGCCGAGATGTGGACGAACACGTCCTTGTCGCCGACGGCTGGCTTGATGAACCCGTAACCTTTGGTCGGGTTGAACCATTTGACGGTACCCTTCGGCATCGTCTCTCTCCCAGTTTAGACATAAAAAAGACGCGGCCACGTTTTCCACGTGCCACGCCACAAGCGGACTTTGCGCTGTCTGTTCACTTCCCGGGTCGTCAGATCCAAAGTCTTCAAGTCCGAAGTTTCGCCTCTCGAGGCCCTGTACATCGAAGCCTTGGATATCAACGTCGCGAAACGCACAGTCGAACGGCCGCAAATCCGATTGTGAACGGATTGCAACACGAAAATTGCGCCTTAGCAAGCGCGGTGGTTTTGCGTGACGCAACCTCAGCCTGTGCCGGTCGAACTCCGGGGCAACACGTTCGGCCACTGGCCGACTGCCGGTGGAACCTGGCGGGCACCAGGCGGACGCGCTAACCCCGGTCCACCCGCACCACGCGGCCCTTGTCGATCGCCAGCGCAAGCTGGCCGTGCTTGAGCTTGAGCGCGGCCTCGCCGAACAGTTCGCGGCGCCAGC
The DNA here is from genome assembly GCF_055264925.1 of Bradyrhizobium sp. KZN70725. NCBI lineage: Bacteria > Pseudomonadati > Pseudomonadota > Alphaproteobacteria > Hyphomicrobiales > Nitrobacteraceae > Bradyrhizobium > Bradyrhizobium sp. KZN70725. The sequence goes on along the minus strand of NZ_JBUYWT010000081.1, from coordinate 1,826 downwards.
CGTGCAGGGCGCCGACCTCGGCCTGATCGCTGGCCGCGATCTGCTCGAGGTCGTCGACGGTGGCGATCACCTTGCTGGCGACGCCGTGGCGCTCCGAGGTCATGCGCAGCAGCACCTTCAACAGCTCGACGGTCGCCGCGCCGTTGGAATTGTTTCTCGGCTTCTCCAGCTTGGGCAGCATGGCCTGGTCGCGGGCGAGCCCGCGCTGCACGGCGGCAATGATGTCAGCGCCCCATTTCGAGCGCTCAAAGCCCTTCGGCAGCGAGCGCAGATTGCCGAGCTTCTCCAGCGAGGTCGGCGCATGGGTGGCGATATCGCCGACCGCATCGTCCTTGAGCACGCGCGAACGCGGCACGTCGCGGCTCTGCGCCTCCTGCTCGCGCCAGGCCGCGACCTCGATCAGCACCGCGAGCTCGCGCGGCTTACGCACGCGGGTCTTGAGCCGCTCCCAGGCGCGCTCGGGATGGAAGTCGTAGGTCTTCGGCGAGGTCAGGACCTCCATCTCCTCGCTGACCCAGTCACTACGGTCGCGCTTCTTCAGATCGGCATCGAGGGCTGCGAACACTTCGCGCAGATGCGTCACGTCGGAGACGGCGTAGTGGAGCTGCTCGTCGGTCAGCGGCCGGCGCGACCAGTCGGTGAAGCGATGGGTCTTGTCGGGGCGGTGGCCGGTGACGCGGTCGACGAGCTGGTCGTAGGCGATGCTGTCGCCATAGCCGAGCACCATGGCGGCGACCTGGGTGTCGAAGATCGGATGCGGGATCGTGCCGGACAGGTGCCAGACGATTTCGATGTCCTGCCGCGCGGCGTGGAATACCTTGAGCACGGCCTCGTTCGACATCAGGTCGAAGAACGGCTTGAGGTCGATGCCGGGTGCCAGCGCGTCGACCACGACGGCTTCGTCCGCGCTGGCCATCTGCACGACGCAGAGCAGCGGATAGTAGGTCGTCTCCCGCAGGAACTCGGTGTCGACAGTGATGACCTTGTGTTTGGCGAGCCGGTCGCAGGCGGCGGCGAGGTCGGAGGTCGTGCTAATCAAATCCATGAAGTGTCCATAACGGCTTGACCACACGCGTTCTGCCGAAAGGGCAGCTATGTCAAGGGTCTTGCAGGGATTTTGGCCCTGCGCGGGGTGAGGGACGGGCCATTTTTGAATTGATTGGGCGTGATTCGAGGGTGTTTTCGGCCCGGTCGTGCCGGCAGTTCGTCGGTCGTCCGCCACCTTCGGTGTCACCGCCCGGCTTGACCGGGCATGACGATCGGGGGCTGAGCGCCACAGGCGATAGCCCGCTGGCGCCGGGGCGCACGACCAAAATATCGAAAACAACCCCATGCAAAGGAGCCGACAGCTAGCGTGTTCGACACGGCAACTTGACACGTCGGGCAAATCAGCGATATTTTTCCATTATTCCGAAGTCATGCGTCGCCACGCTTGGGGCTGTGACATTTGCGGACTTCTGCAACCGACCCGTCATGGTGACGAGGCGCACCGCGCCGTCATTGCGTCCCCACTTGCAGCTTTGATCGCCCGGCTCGACCGGTTGAATCCGCCCAGTATTCCAGAGACAGTTGTGCTCGAACCGAGAGGCCGCGGCGTACTGGATCGCCCGCTTTCGCGGACGATGACAGTCGTAGTGGGGGCGCGCCGCTGCGGGAGCTTGCGCCGTCGGGATGGCGATTTGGGTCAACCGGAGTGCTGAGCTTTCTCGGGGCCGGCTGTCCGTAGCGGGTGAAGATGTCGTGTTTTTGTAGCTCGTGATCTGTCGCCTTCGTTGTTGATTATCGGCGTGGCCGGAAGGCGCGGACGGCTCGGCCGATTTGGTCAT
>NZ_JBUYWT010000080.1:0-26600 GCF_055264925.1 Bradyrhizobium sp. KZN70725 | reverse complement strand
CGCGCCCAATCTTTGTTCACAAGCGATTCGTGTGCCATTCCATCTTGGAATCACAAGCGAAGCCAAGGCGCAAATCCTATTTTAGCGCCTATGGGCTTTCGCCAGGACGACATCGATAGTGTGACACGGCCGACATCCACCTTCGTCGTCCCGGCCCCCGTGCGCAATTGCGCACTAGGCCGGGACGACACTGAATTGCGCGACATGCTTCGCGCGAAAACGCTTAGCGCTCACGGCTCCACGGGAAGAGGGAGGCCGGGAAATCGGCCGCGTAGCGGTGACCGATCGGCGGGCGGGGCTCTTCTTGCGGAGGATTCCGGTCAGGCTCGACCACCTTCCTGTAAAGATGCCAGGTCGCATGACCAAGCACCGGCAGAACGACGCAGAGACCGACGAAGAATGGCAGTGAGCCCACCGCCAGCAATACCGCAACGATCAATCCCCACGCGGCCATCTCAATTGGATTCATCATCACGGCCCGTATCGAGGTGCGGATCGCATCGATCGCGGTCGCATGACGGTCGAGCATCAGTGGAAAGGAGACGACGCTGACGCATAGGGCAACCAAGGCGAAAAGAAAGCCGACGCCGCATCCGACGATGATGAGCGACCAGCCTTCGGGCGTCGTCAACACACGCTTTGCGAAATCAGGGATGCTCGCAGCCGGCGCATAACCGAACGTCATGATGTAGATCGCGTCCGCGGTGGCGATCCAGACCCCGAACAGAACGAACAGAAGAACGCCAAGTTCGAACATGGCGCCGAACGACGGCGCGCGCAGCACCTGCATCGCATCCCAGGCTCCTGGCTCCTCTCCGCGTTCGCGCCGTCGGCTCAGTTCGTAGAGGCCGAGGCCGGCGAAAGGACCGATCAGGGCGAAGCCGGCGGCGAGCGGAAACAGCAGCGGCAGCACCGAATAGCCAAGCACAAGTCTGAACAGGACAAGTCCGAGCACGGGATACATCACGCACAGGACGATTGCGTGGGTCGGGATGGCCTTGAAGTCTTCCCAGCCGAGGCGCAACGCGTCGCCCAGGTCGGAAAGGCTGATCTTGCGAACGACGAAGGCGGTAGAGACGCCAAACAATTGCAGCTTGGGTCGTGCGAACACCGTGGTCATGGTTCCGGTCTCCTTGCTTGTGGCCGCAGGGGAACGGAGCGCCATCAACACACGCACATCCGCCTCATGCGCGAAAATCGCGACTGAGTCCGGCAAATCAGATTCAACCAGAAGGAGCTTGCCGGACGACGCCTGTCGCAACCGGTCAAGTAAAACTAGTCCGATGCGCGGCAGAAGCAAGGTGGCGAATGCGGTCGGGAGAATTGTGCAGATGCACAAACGAGGTCTTGCGATGCACCATGCGATTGGGGAGGGTCGATCAGTGTTCGCGGCGTCCAATGCATTCCCGCCAACACGCGCCGGACAGCGGCGGGCATGACTCCTCTATTGACGTCTGGCTCGATGGGTACCATGTTGATGCTTGACGCCCCAGCTCCGATGAGGTTGCGGCCGTGACGTTGAGTTTTTGTCATGTCCCAGCATCGCGACCGGCAGAATGGGCGAGGCAAAAGCCACGGTGATGGTGAACGTGAGACCATCCCTCTGACGTGAGCTCCGCCCTTTCGTTCGTCTCCGCAGCCTTCAATGGCAAGGAGGAATGAGGGATGGCTGTAGCGATTTTACTGCTCCTGGTTGCCGTCGCCTCGGTGCTGTTCCACCTCTACAGCCCCTGGTGGTGGACCCCGATTGCCTCGAACTGGAGCTATATCGACCACACGATCAATCTGACATTCTGGATCACCGGAGCGGTGTTCTGCGCGGTGATCGTGTTCATGGCCTATTGCGTCTTGCGCTTTCACCACACCGAGGGACGGCGCGCCCACTACAATCCCGAGAACAAGAAGCTCGAATGGTGGCTCAGCATCGGCACCGCGATCGGCGTCGTCGCCATGCTGGCGCCGGGCCTCATCGTCTGGCACCAGTTCGTCACCGTTCCCGCCGACGCGACCGACGTCGAGGTCGTCGGACAACAGTGGATGTGGAGTTATCGGCTTCCGGGAAAGGACGGCCGGCTCGGCACGTCAGATGCGCGCCTGATCAGCTCCGACAATCCACTCGGGTTGAATCCCAATGATCCGAACGGGCAGGACGACATCGTCGTGCAAAACGAGGATCTGCATCTGCCGGTCGGGAAGCCGGTGAAGGTGCTGCTCCGCTCGATCGACGTCCTGCATGATTTCTACGTGCCCGAGTTCCGGGCGAAGATGGATATGATCCCTGGCTCGGTGACCTACTACTGGCTCACGCCGACCCGGACCGGAACCTTCGACGTCCTCTGCGCGGAGCTTTGCGGTGCCGCGCACGCACAGATGCGCAGCAAGGTCGTCGTGGAAGAAGAGAAGGAATATCACGCGTGGCTGGACAAGCAGCACACGTTCGCCGCCTTGTCCGGCCAGCGCAACGTCGCGAAGGCCGCGTACAAGACTGGCAGCGAATGAACATGCCGACGAGGATCGGCCGGATGTTTCGGCCGGAGATGAAGTGAACTCGTCGCTGAGCGGAAGACCAAGGAGGGTATTCCGATGGTCGATATCCCGTTTGATGAGGTCGCAGGCATCCCGCCCGCCGAAGTAGGTGAGGTCGAGCTCTATCATCCGCACAGCTGGTGGACGAGGTACGTCTTTTCGCAAGACGCCAAGGTGATCGCCGTCCAGTACTCGATCACGGCGATGTCGATCGGAATGGTTGCGCTGGTGCTGTCGTGGATGATGCGGCTGCAACTGGGGTTTCCCGGCACGTTCTCCTTTATCGATGCCAACCAGTACCTTCAGTTCATCACCATGCACGGCATGATCATGGTGATCTACCTGCTCACGGCGTTGTTCCTTGGCGGCTTCGGCAACTACCTCATCCCGCTGATGGTTGGCGCGCGGGACATGGTCTTCCCCTACGTGAACATGCTGAGCTATTGGGTCTACCTGCTCGCGGTGCTGGTGCTGGCCGCGACGTTCTTCGTGCCGGGCGGGCCGACCGGCGCCGGTTGGACGCTTTATCCACCCCAGGCGATTCTCTCCGGTACCCCCGGGCAGGACTGGGGCATCGTTCTCATGCTGGCCTCGCTGATCCTGTTCATCATCGGCTTCACGATGGGCGGGCTCAATTACGTGGTAACAGTATTGCAGGCCCGCACACGCGGCATGACCTTGATGCGCATGCCCTTGACGGTGTGGGGCATCTTCACCGCGACCGTGATGGCGCTGCTGGCGTTCCCGGCGCTGTTCGTGGCCTCGGTGATGCTGCTGCTGGACCGCCTCCTTGGAACCAGCTTCTTCATGCCGACACTGGTCGAGATGGGCCAGCTGACCAAGTATGGCGGCGGCAGCCCGATCCTGTTCCAGCATTTGTTCTGGTTCTTCGGCCATCCCGAGGTCTACATCGTCGCGCTGCCGGCGTTCGGCATCATCTCGGATCTGATCAGTACGCACGCACGCAAGAACATCTTCGGCTATCGCATGATGGTCTGGGCGATCGTGGCGATCGGAGCGCTGAGCTTCGTCGTGTGGGCGCACCACATGTATGTCAGCGGCATGCACCCGTATTTCGGGTTCTTCTTCGCCACCACGACGCTCATCATCGCGATCCCGACCGCGATCAAGGTCTACAACTGGGTGCTGACGCTTTGGCGCGGCGACATCCATCTCACGGTGCCGATGCTGTTTGCGCTCGGCTTCATCGTCACCTTCGTCAATGGCGGCCTGACCGGGCTGTTCCTCGGCAACGTTGTCGTCGACGTTCCACTGTCGGATACGATGTTCGTCGTCGCGCACTTCCACATGGTGATGGGGATTGCGCCGATCATGGCCGTGTTCGGCGGGATCTATCATTGGTATCCAAAGGTCACCGGGCGGATGCTCAATGACGCGCTCGGACGCTTCCACTTCTGGGTGACGTTCATCGGGGCCTATGCGGTGTTCTTCCCGATGCACTATCTCGGCCTGCTCGGGATGCCGCGCCGCTATCACGACATCGGCGAGACCTCGTTCGTCCCGGCATCCGCCCATGACCTCAACGCGTTCATGAGCGTGGCGGCGCTGATTGTCGGCTTCGCTCAGCTCGTCTTCCTGTTCAATCTGGTCTGGAGCCTGTTCAAGGGAAAAGAGGCGGGCGGCAATCCCTGGGGTGCCACCTCGCTGGAATGGCAGACGCCGGAGACCCCGCCGGGGCACGGCAACTGGGGCACGGAGCTCCCCGTCGTCTATCGCTGGGCCTACGATTACAGCGTGCCCGGTTCCGCGAGGGACTTCATCCCGCAGAATGAACCGCCGGCCAAGGTGCTGGCCCAGGGAGCCCATCCGTGAGTGCCATCGTCCTGTTCATTGCTACGATTGCAGCGATCGCGGGATGGTGGCTCTCGCAGCAACGGCTGGCCGCCAAGCCGTGGCTGGAGCAGGGCATTGCGGTGGATCTTCGCGGCGATCTCGGCTCTTCGGTGCCGGCGGCAAAAATCGGCCTCGGTGTTTTTCTCGCGGTGGTCGGTTCGCTGTTCGCGCTCCTGATCAGCGCCTACTCGATGCGCACCACCATGGTGGACTGGCGCGAGTTGCCGCTGCCGAGGCTGGTGTGGTTCAACACCGGCGTCCTCGTCATCAGCAGCATGGCGCTGCAATGGGCGCTGATGGCCGCGCGCCGCGACGACCATGAGGGCCTGATCGCGGGCCTGTTGGTCGGCGGTGCATCGGCCGTGATGTTCCTGATCGGGCAGCTCGTGGTGTGGCAGCAGCTCAACATCGCCGGCTATGCCATGGCGTCGAATCCGGCCAATTCCTTCTTCTATCTGATCACCGCGCTCCACGGGCTGCACCTGACCGGCGGCCTGGTGGCGCTCGGCAGGGCGACCGTAAAACTGTGGCGTGGCGCGCCGATGACGCAGATGCGCCTGAGCGTCGAGCTTTGTACCATCTACTGGCATTTCCTGTTGTTGGTCTGGCTGGTCCTGCTCGGTCTGCTGACGGGCTGGACAGACAATTTCGTCGACATCTGTCGCCAGTTGCTCACCTAGCGAGGCAGGAAGCGATGACCGAAACCACACTCGCAACCCCCAAGGCGCTGCCCGGAACGATACCCGGATTGCGCGGCATCGCCGCCGACTGGGCCTCGGACCAGCGCGCGTTCAAGAACGTGTCCTGGGGGAAGGCCATGATGTGGATCTTCCTTCTGAGCGACACCTTCATCTTCAGCTGCTTCCTGCTGTCGTACATGACGGCGCGAATGTCGACGACCGTGCCGTGGCCCAACCCCAGCGAAGTATTCGCGCTCAATATCGGCGGTCAGCACATCCCGCTCATCCTGATCGCGATCATGACCTTCATCCTGATCAGCAGCAGCGGGACGATGGCGATGGCCGTCAACTTCGGTTACCGCCGGGATCGCGTCAAAACGGCAGCCTTGATGCTGGCCACCGCGGCATTTGGCGCGACGTTCGTCGGAATGCAGGCTTTCGAATGGACCAAGCTGATCATGGAGGGCGTGCGGCCCTGGGGCAACCCGTGGGGCGCACCGCAATTTGGCGCTTCCTTCTTCATGATCACCGGCTTCCACGGCACCCACGTGACCATCGGCGTGATCTTCCTGATCGCCATCGCGCGAAAGGTTTGGCGGGGAGACTTCGACGTCGAGCGGCGCGGCTTTTTCACGAGCCGCAAGGGCTATTACGAGATCGTCGAAATCATGGGCCTGTACTGGCATTTCGTCGATCTGGTCTGGGTGTTCATCTTTGCCTTCTTTTATCTCTGGTGAGGTCGCGCATGACAGAAGCAGCGGTACATGTGGAAGGGCAGGCAGCACAGCATGCGCTACACAGCTATGTGCATGGTGCGGTGGCATCGGGCGCCGCGCATGCAGAGGGCCAGCAGCACCCGATCAAGCTCTATCTCGTGGTCTGGGGATGGTTGTTCGTGCTCAGCACCTGCTCCTATCTCGTCGACTATTTTGGTATCCACGGCCACCTGCGATGGTCGCTGATCCTGCTGTTCATGGTGCTGAAGGCCGGCCTGATCGTCGCTGTGTTCATGCACATGGCCTGGGAGCGGTTGGCGTTGGCCTACGCCATCCTGTTGCCGCCGGTGCTGGTGCTGGTTTTTGTCGGGATCATGATGTTCGAATCCGACTATACGCATCTGCTTCGGGTGATGTTCTTCGCGTCAGCAAGCTAAGAAATGGACGGCCACGACCGCGTGGGTCATGCTGGACAAGGCAAAGCGTCCTGAAGGCGGAGGACTCGCCACATCGTCCGGAACCCTGCGAAGCAGGCCTTTGGCCGATGGCTTTTTCGAACCGACGAGGAATTAGTCTCGTGCAAATCAATCGTTCAACTCTTCGCCGGAGCTATGCCAACATCGGAGATTACGTCGCACTGACGAAACCGAGCGTGATGTCGCTGGTCGTCTTTACCGCACTGGTCGGTCTCATGGTCGCACCAGGCGGCATCGATCCCTTCACCGGTTTCGCTGCTCTTCTCTGCATAGCCGCGGGAGCTGGCGCCGCAGCTGCGCTCAATATGTGGTACGACGCCGACATCGATGCGGTGATGGCGCGTACCGCCATCCGTCCAATTCCCAGCGGCCGCGTATCGCGCCCGGAAGCATTGGCCTTCGGATTGATGCTCGGCACGTGCGCCGTCCTGGCTCTCGGCACCTTGCTGAACATGGCCGCTGCTGCGCTGCTTGCTTTCACTATCTTCTTCTACGTCGTCGTCTACACGATGTGGCTCAAACGCCGAACGCCGCAGAATATCGTTATTGGCGGTGCCGCCGGCGCGCTCCCTCCGGTGATTGGCTGGGCTGCGGTCACGGGACATGTTGGGCTCGAGCCGCTCATCCTGTTTCTGATCATCTTCCTCTGGACGCCACCCCACTTCTGGGCACTGTCGCTCAATCTTGCTGGAGAATACGCCCGTGCCGGTGTGCCGATGTTGCCGGTCGTGGCTGGCAAGACAGAAACAAAGCGCCAGATTCTTCTCTATTGCGTGCTTTTGGTTCCGATCTCACTGCTGCCTTGTGCGCTGGGGTTCGCGGGAGCCGTCTACGGCGCGGCCGCGGCGACGCTGGGAGCGATCATGATTTTTCTCGCATGGCAGTTGCGCCGGAGCGACGACAAGGAAAGGCGGCCTGCTCGTCGCTTGTTCGTGTTTTCGATGCTCTATCTGGTCCTGCTTTTTGGGGGGCTGCTGATGAATGCTGCACCCTACGCTCAGTCCCACTGACTGGACGCATTCGAATCGACAGCCGTTGGGCGTTGTTCGGAAAAATCGAATATTGTTGCCGAGCGGGCTTGCGCTGCCGGGCAGCTCAGTGATTGAAGTTCGCAGGCACCCGCCAGGGACGGCCCTAGCGCTCGTCCCGCATATATGGACTTCGCTGGGAGACGAGTCTCAAGTCTTGGTCTGCCGACATCGTCTGGAGCCCGTGCATATGTGGCCCGCTCGCCGGGTTGCCCAACAGGATCCAGGCGATGGCGCCCGTGGCCAGCATTCCGCCGCAAATAACCAAAAGGTCCCGCCTCATCGCGCGTCCTCCGTATGCAGCCATTTCCAAGCATAAATCAGGCCAATCCATTTGGGCCCGGGCAGGTGCGGCGCACGGGATAGCGTTGGACAAGTAGGACAGGCTCGCCCTAAGCTTCGGCCGTTGCAGCAACCAGGCGCGGTTCAAGAATGGACTGGTCCTACTATCTCGGGGGCACTGCCATTGTCCTGCTCCTTCTTGCCTATCGGCTGCATGGCGGGCTGTTTAGGAAGAATTCACGGCGGGACGAGAAACTAAATCGACTGATTGATGAACGCATCGGACGCTTGGACCTGAAGCGCCGCAACGATTGAACCGCCCTGAAGCGGCACCTCGAGGCCAACGCAACGCCACTCTCCGGAATTATCCTCACGGCGACGGCAGAGCTACCTTGGTCTCCCGAGATGACCATCTCGGCAGATGATGCTTTTTTGTGATTTGAAAAGAGATATTTGAGCAATCGAATGAAAGTCTGGGTCTATACCGACACAAGCAAGCCCGTTGGCGAGCCGGAGCATCTGAAGATTTTCGCGACCAATGATGCCGCGCAGTCGTGGTTCAAGCGAAACGTCCCGGGGGGCGCCGCATTTGCTTACGAGATTATTCTGGGGCCACGTTACCTCGCCAAGACGCTCCTCGTGCTGTCCGTCCTGCTTCTTGGCATCGCCGATCTCTACACCACCAACACGATCCTGAATCTCGGCCTCGGCGAGTTGAACCCGTTCATGCATGTCGCTCAGACATGGCTCGGCCCCTGGTGGCTTATTCCGAAGCTCGGTCTGACCTATTTCATGATGTGGCTGCTTTGGCGCAGCAACAACCCCTACAATATCGCGATCGTGGCGGCGTTTTGCTCCACGCCCGTACTCAATAATCTTCTGATCATCGCAAGCACGAAGTAGCGAGGAACACCAGTGGTGCCTCCGCCAGGGCAGGCGCGAGACATCGCTGGCTTCATATCGGTTCGCTCGCTACGGCGATTACTGGCAGTAGTCCCAGAATCCTTGCGTGCGGGACGGATCGGTATAGTACCAGCACATGCCGGGCGCCGGCGCGGCACCGGCCCATGCCGCGGCCGTTGCCGCCGTCACGACCCCGATGGCAGCGCCGGCTGCGATTGCGCCGCCCCTTGGCCAGTAATACCGGCCCGGACGCGCCCATCCGCCGCCTCCCACCACCGTCCGGCCGCGAACCGCGACGTTGCCGCGGGGCCCGACGACGGCGGTGCGGCCGCGATAGGCGCCACCGCGCGGCCCAACGGCTGCGCCACCACGGTGAACGACGGCGCCGCCGCGGGGACCGACCGCTGCGCCGCCACGGCGGCCGGCCGCGCGGACTGCAACGACGTCGGATGATTGCGCGACGTGATTACCGATCGGCATCGCGCCGAGCAGCGCTGCGGACGCAGATTCAAGCGGTATTGCCGCAATGATCGAGGCGGTGAGGATGGACGCTGCAAGCATCGTAGTACGCTTCAAGTCAAGCATCAGTGTATCTCCTGCTAAATTCGGCTACGTCCACCGGTCGATCCGGTGGGCGCGGCGCTGTCTCCGTCGATCAGCCCGCTGTACTCGATGCCGTCCGAGTTCGAAAAGACGAGACTGCCCGAGAGATGACCGCTGGACATCTGGGTCGAGTCAAGGCCCGCGCCGCGAACGGCGTCGCTCAGATATTCAATTCTCGAGATGGGAAGGCGCGTCCAAACCTCGGCAGGCAGCATGTCGCGCCTCACTTGAACGGAAGCCGCCCGGCATCGGCGCGACGGCCTCATTGCACATTCTCATCCTACGCGCTCCGTCGCGATGTCACAACCTTGGCCAGTCGCGTTGAGCGGTTTGGCCGCGGCGATCTGTCTCAGCCATACGTCTCCACGATGAAGTCGATCAGCGCGCGCAGCTTCGGCGTCATCTTGCGATGCTTCGGCCACAGGATCTGGCGCGCGCGGCTCTGCGTCGTGTAGTTCGGCAGCAGGACCTGCAGCCGTCCCGCGGCGATATCGTCGGCCAGCAGCTCGTCGCGCATCAGCACGATGCCGGCGCCCGCCAGCGCCGCATAGCGGATGCCGAACGCGCTGTTGATGAAGAGGCGGCTCGCGACATCGACATGCACTTCGCCCTCCGGCCCCGAGAATGTCCATCGCTGCCCGTCCGACCAGCCGGGGTAGCGCAGGCATTCATGGCGGGCGAGATCGGCCGGATGGGTTGGCGTGCCGCGTTCGGCGAGATAGCTCGGCGCGGCGCACACCACGCCTGTATAGGGCGACAGCGAGCGCGACATCATGGTGGAGTCGGTCAGCGTGCCGACCCGGATCGCCGCATCCAGCCCTTCCTCGAGCAGATCGACCATCCTGTCGCTGAGGATGAGGTCGACCGAGACTTCCGGATATTTCTTCATGAAGCGCACCAGCGCGGGCGCCAGGCTGTACGACCCGAAGGCGACCGAGGTCGCGATGCGGAGCTTGCCGCGCGGCGTGCTCAGGGCTTCCTCGACCAGCGCATCGCCGGCCTCGGCCTGTTCAAGCAATTGCTTGCAGTGATCGAGATAGCTGCGGCCGAGCTCGGTGAGGCCCTGCCGCCGGGTCGACCGGTTGATCAATTGCGAGCCGAGCCGGTCCTCGAGAAATCGGATATGCTTGCCGATCATGGTCGGCGACATCCGCAGCTCCTTGGCCGCCGCGGTGAAGGAGCCGAGATCGGCGACGCGGGCGAACACGGACATGCTGGTCAGTCGATCCATGATTATAAACCAATGGTTATTTCATTGCGCATCAAGGCGCTACTTATGGGGTGCCGGAACTATATTTATTACCATAAGTAAGCAATCGGCGCGATGATGCGTCCGATTGCTTCGAAATGCTGCCGATTTCGCCCGGAGGGACGCAATCCCGCCGAAGCCTGAACCAGACAGGAGTGTCACGATGCCCTTCCAGATCACGATCAATGGGACCAGTCATTCGGTCGATGCCGATGGCGACACGCCGCTGCTCTGGGTGCTGCGCGACGTGCTCGGCATGACCGGCACCAAGTTCGGCTGCGGCATGGCGCTGTGCGGCGCCTGCACGGTGCATCTCGACGACACGGCGGTGCGCTCCTGCATCACGACCATCGACAGCATCGGCGACTCCAGGATCACGACCATCGAGGCGGTCGGCATGACGCCGGCGGGCAAGAAGATCCAGGACGCCTGGCTCGCGCATGAGGTGCCGCAATGCGGTTACTGCCAGTCGGGGCAGATCATGTCGGCCTCCGCGCTGCTCGCGGGCAAGCCGAAGCCGACCGATGCCGATATCGATGAAGCGATGTCGGGCAATATCTGCCGCTGCGGCACCTATGTGCGCATTCGCGAAGCCATCAAGCAAGCCGCGCAGTCGGGAGGTTGAGCCATGACGCTGATCGACAATCTGTCTGAGCGCGCTGCCGACCTGTCGCGGCGCAATTTCCTCCGCGCCGGCGCGATCGCGGGCGGCGGTCTGCTGCTCAGCGTGAGCCTGCCGTTCGCGGGCCGCGAGAGCGAGGCGGCGGCCTCCGACGGCTTCGCGCCGAACGCCTTCGTCCGGATTGGCGGCGACGGCAAGGTCGTGTTGACCATGCCCTATGTCGAGATGGGGCAGGGCACCTACACCTCGATCCCGATGTTGATCGCCGAGGAGCTCGAGATCGGCCTGACGCAGGTCCGGCTCGAACACGCGCCGCCGAGCGACAAGCTCTACGCCAACCCGCTGCTCGGCGTGCAGGCCACCGGCAATTCGAACGCAATGCGCGGCGCCTGGCAGCCGATGCGGAAAGCCGGCGCCACCGCGAAGGCGATGCTGGTCGCGGCCGCGGCGAAACGCTGGAACGTCGAGCCGGGGACATGCCGCGCCGAGAACGGCGAGGTGCATCACGCGGCCTCCGGACGCAAGCTGGGTTACGGTGAACTCGCGACTGACGCGGCGCAGATGCCGGTGCCGGAGAATGTCACGCTGAAGAGCCCGGCCGAGTTCAAGCTGATCGGCACGCCGGCCAAGCGGCTCGATACACCCTCCAAGGTCAACGGCACGGCGGTCTACGGCATCGACGCACGGCCGCCCGGGGTGAAGGTCGCGACGCTGGCGCAGTCGCCGGTGTTCGGCGGGCGGGTGAAGCGCGTCGATGATGCGGCGGCAAAAGCCGTCAAGGGCGTGCGCCAGATCGTGACGCTCGACGACGCCGTCGCGGTGGTGGCCGACCACATGGGGGCGGCGAAGAAGGGTCTGGCGGCGCTCACGATCGAGTGGGACGAGGGCCCTCACGCCAAGCTCGCCACATCGGACATCGCGCGCGAGCTCGAAGCAGCCACCACCAAGCCGGGCACGGTCGCGCAAAATATCGGCGACGCCGACAAGGCGATGGCGGGCGCGGCGACGAAAGTCGAGGCGACCTATCAACTGCCGTTCCTCGCCCATGCCACGATGGAGCCGATGAACTGCACCGTGCATGTGCGTTCCGACGGTTGCGAGATCTGGGTCGGCAGTCAGGCGCTCTCCCGTGCGCAGGCGGTGGCCGCGAAGGTGCTGAACATGCCACCGGAGAAGGTGGTGGTGCACAATCATCTGCTCGGCGGCGGCTTCGGCCGCAGGCTCGAGGTCGACGGTGTCATTCGCGCCGTGCAGATCGCCAAGCAGGTCGATACGCCGGTCAAGGTGGTGTGGACCCGCGAGGAGGACATCCAGCACGACATGTACCGGCCCTACTGGTGCGACCGGATTGCGGTCGGCCTCGATGCATCCGGCAAGCCGGTCGCCTGGAACAACCGCTTCGCCGGCTCGTCGGTGCTGGCGCGATGGGCGCCGCCGGCGTTCCGCAACGGGCTCGACCCCGACACGACCGAGGGCGCGATCGATCTCGTCTACGACATTCCGAACTTCCACGTCGAATATGTCCGGGTCGAACCGCCGGGCATTCCGACCGCGTTCTGGCGCAGCGTCGGGCCCTCGCACAATGTGTTCGTCACCGAAAGCGTGATCGACGAACTGGCTGCGGCGGCGAAGCAGGATCCGGTCGACTACCGCCGCGCGCTGCTCGGCAAGTCGCCGCGCGCCAAGGCGGCGCTCGAGCTCGCGGCGGCCAAGGCCGGCTGGGGCGGCAAGCTGCCGGCCGGGCGCGGACGCGGCGTGTCGCTGCAATTCGTGTTCGGCAGCTACCTCGCGCAGGTCGCCGAGGTCGAGGTCGCCAAGGACGGCTCGGTCCGTGTCCACCGCGTCGTCTGTGCGATGGATTGCGGCACCGTGGTCAATCCCGACACGGTGCAGGCGCAGCTGCAGAGCGGCATCAATTTCGGCGTCACCGCCGCGCTCTACGGCGAGATCACGCTCAAGGACGGCCGCGTCGAGCAGAGCAATTTCGACAGCTACCAGATGCTGCGCATCGATCAGGCCCCGGCGATCGAGGTCCATATCGTGCCGAGCACTGAGCCGCCCGGCGGCATGGGCGAGACCGGAACCTCGGGCATCGTGCCGGCGATCAGCAACGCGATCTTCGCGGCGACCGGCAAGCGGCTGCGCAGGATGCCGGTCGATCCGGCGACCTTGAAGCAGATCTAGGGGCGAGTGAGAGCTCCCCCCGGGTGCTGGCGCGATCGTGAAGCCGGACGGATTTGCGCCGTGCACTGATCCGTGCGAGAAGCGGGCATGCATCTGAGGCGGCTCGCCAATCTCTGGATTCTGCTGCTCGTCGCGGCCGGGCTGTTGCTCGCGCCCGTGGCGCCGGCATTTGCCCGGATGATGCCGGATGCCTCGGCCGCTGCGATGCAGGCGATGCTGGACGATCACGCCATGTCTGGACAGGCGATGTCCGAGCAGGCGCTGGCCGACGACATGCCGTGCTGTCCGGACCAGGGCAAGAGCAAGGGCTGCGACGACTGTCCGTTCCTCGCGCTCTGCATGTTGAGCGTTTCGCTGCCGGTGCCCGCCGGCGCCATGTCGCTGATCGAGCGCGATCCGTTGCGCAGCCGGATCGCCGCCCATGACGACCGTCTGCTCGACGGCCTTGGCACCAAACCTCCCGACCATCCGCCTCGAACCACTGTCTGACGGGCGCGCCAGCGCCTGATCGCTGACGCGTGCGCCAATGGCGCGCGTGCCTTTGCATGCCGCTCACGCGGCTCATCAGACGTAACGAGGATCATCACCATGAAGTCTTTCCACCTGGCGCGGGCCGCTGCCGCAGCGCTGATCGGCGTTGCCATGACGGGCATGTCTGCCCACGCCGAGATCAAGAACTACGAATTCCAGCTGGTGCAGCCGACGGTCAAGGCGGGTGCCGATCGCATCGTCACGGTGCGGCTGGTCGACAAGATGAGCGGGAAAGCCGTGCCCGACGCGGTCATCTTCTCGACCCGGCTCGACATGGCACCCGACGGCATGCAGGAGATGGCCACCAAGGTGACGCCGATGCCGGGCACCGAGCCCGGCACCTACCGGTTCAAGGCGACCTTCGGCATGGCCGGGCGCTGGCAATTGTCGCTCGGCGCCAAGGTGCAGGGCGAGACCGGCGCGGTCGAGAACAAGCTCGTCGTCACGGCCGAGCAATGAGCCGCCGAGCAATGGGCGCCTTAACATGGGCCGGCGCTGCCGCTGCGATCGCGGCAGCGGCAGGCGCCGCATGGATCGGCCGCAACCTGCCGCCGCGGCCGGTGACAGCTGCGATCGTCGCCGTCGCGCGGGCGGCGGAGACTGCTGCGCCGATCTACTATCGCGATCCCGACGGCAAGTCGCTCTATTCGGCGACACCGAAGAAGACGCCTGACGGGCGCGACTATCTGCCGGTGTTTGCCGATGACGAGGGCGGTGCCGGCGGGCCCGGGCAATCGGCAGACGTGAGCGCGCCTGCCGCGAAAGGCGAGCGCAAGATCAAATATTATCGCAATCCCATGGGACTTCCCGACACCTCGCCGGTGCCGAAGAAGGATTCCATGGGAATGGATTACATCGCCGTCTATGACGGCGATGACAGCGACGACGGTTCGATCACGCTGTCGCCCGGCAGGATCCAGCGCAGCGGCGTCAAGTCCGAGCCCGCGCAGATGCGCCGCATCCGCACGCTGGTCCGTGCACCCGGCACGATTCAGCTCGACGAACGGCGGGTGTCGGTGATCGCAATGCGCGCCGAGAGCTATGTGCAGAAAGTCGCCGACGTCACGACCGGCAGCCGTGTGACGAAGGGCCAGCCGTTGATGGAGATCTACAGCCCGGCAATATCGTCCGCTGCGGCCGAATATGTCGCGACCATCACGTCGAAGGCGACTGCGAACATCGAGCCCTACGGGCGCGGCTCCAAGCAGCGGCTGACCAATCTCGACGTTCCCGAACCCGTCATCGCCGAGATGGAGAAGAGCCGGACCGTTCCGATCGCGATCCAGTGGCTGTCGCCGCGCGACGGCATCGTGCTGCAGCGTGCCGCCATCGAGGGCATGCGCGCGCAGCAAGGCGACGTGCTGTTTCGGATTGCCGACGTCTCTGTCGTGTGGGCATTGGTCGACGTTGCCGAGCGCGATCTCGGCAATATCGTGGTCGGGCAGAACGTGTCCGTGCGGGCGCGCAGCTATCCCGGCCGCAGTTTCGTCGGCCGGATCAGCGTGATCTATCCGCAGGTCAACAAGGAGACGCGCACCGCGCGGGTGCGGATCGAATTGCAGAATGCCGACCTCGCACTGCTGCCGGACATGTATGTCGACGCCGAGATCGACACCGGCAGCCCGGCGCCGGTACTTGCGGTAGCTGATAATTCCATCCTCGACACTGGCAGCCGCCAGAGCGTGCTGATCGACCGCGGCAACGGGCGGTTCGAGCCGCGCGAGGTCAAGCTCGGGCGGCGCGGCGAGGGCTATGTCGAAATCCGCGACGGCATCGCCGAAGGCGATGCGGTCGTGACATCAGCGACGTTTCTGATCGATGCCGAAAGCAACCTGAAGGCGGCGATCAAGGGCTTCGCCGAGGCCGGTGCTGCCCAGGCGGGCGAGGGCGACAAGACGGGAGACCGGCGATGATTGCCCGTGTCATCGCCTGGTCGGCGCGCAACCTGCTGCTGGTGCTGTTCGGCACCGGCTTTGCGGCAGCCGCGGGCCTTTACGCGCTGCTGCATCTGCCGCTCGATGCGATCCCCGATCTCTCCGACACCCAGGTCATCGTCTACACCGAATATCCCGGCCAGGCGCCGCAGGTGATCGAGGACCAGGTCACCTATCCCCTGACCACGGCGATGCTGACGGTGCCGAAGTCGAAGGTCGTGCGCGGCTTCTCGTTCTTCGGCGTCTCCTTCGTCTATGTCATCTTCGAGGACGGCACGGATATCTACTGGGCGCGCTCGCGCGTGCTCGAATTCCTCAACGGCGCGGCGTCGCGGCTGCCGGCCGGCGTCTCACCGACCATCGGGCCCGATGCGACCGGGGTCGGCTGGGTCTACCAGTATGCCGTGATGTCGAAAGAGCTGAACCTTGCCGACACCCGCACGATCCAGGACTGGAACCTGAAATTCGCGCTTGCCAGGGCCGAAGGCGTGGCCGAGGTCGCCAGCGTCGGCGGCTTCGTCAAGCAGTACAATGTGATCCTCGATCCGCAGCGGATGCGCGATCGCGGCATCACCATGCAGCGGATGCGCGACGCGATTCGTGCCAGCAACGCCGATGTCGGCGGCCGCACCGTCGAGCTCTCCGAGTTCGAATATGTCATCCGCGGCAAGGGCTATCTGAAGGACATTAACGATCTCGGCAACATCGTGCTGAAGACCGATAGCGGCACGCCGGTGCTGCTGCGCGACGTCGCCCGCGTCGAGCTCGGCCCCGACGAGCGGCGCGGCATCACTGAACTGAACGGCGAGGGCGAGGTCGCGAGCGGTATCGTGCTGCAACGCTTCGGGGTCAACGCGCTCGACGTGATCGAGAACGTCAAGAAGCGTTTCAGGGAGATCGCGACCAGCTTGCCGAAGTCGGTCGAGATCGTGCCGGTCTACGACCGCTCCAATCTGATCTATGCGGCGATCGACACGCTGAAGCGCACATTGCTGGAGGAGAGCGCGGTGGTCGCGCTGGTCTGCATCCTGTTCCTGCTGCATGTCCGCAGCGCGCTGGTCGCGATCCTGATGCTGCCGGTCGGCGTCTTGATGGCGTTCGGCGCAATGAAGCTGCTCGGCATCGGCTCCAACATCATGAGCCTCGGCGGCATCGCGATCGCGATCGGCGCCATGATCGATGCGGCGATCGTGATGATCGAGAACGCGCACAAGCACCTGGAGCGAGCCGAGCCCGGCAGGTCGCGGGTCGCGATCCTGATCGAGGCCGCGGCGGAGGTGGGGCCGGCGCTGTTCTTCAGCCTGCTCATCATCACCGTGTCCTTCATGCCGATCTTCACGCTGGAATCGCAGGAGGGGCGGCTGTTCTCGCCGCTTGCGTTCACCAAGACGTTTGCGATGGCGGCGGCGGCGCTGTTGTCGGTGACGCTGGTGCCGGCGCTGATGGTGATCTTCGTCCGCGGCAGGATCGCCCCCGAGCACAGAAATCCGATCAACCGTTTCCTGATCTGGATCTACCGTCCGGTCATCCACGCCGTGTTGCGGGCGAAAACGCTGGTGATCCTGCTGGCGCTCGGCGCCGTCGCCGTCTCGATCTGGCCGGCCCGGCAGCTCGGCACCGAGTTCATGCCCGACCTCAATGAGGGCACGCTGCTCTATATGCCGACCACGCTGCCGGGGATTTCGGTGACCAAGGCGGCCGAGCTGTTGCAGATGCAGGACCGCATCATCCGCAGCTTTCCGGAGGTCGCTTCGGTCTACGGCAAGGCCGGCCGCGCCGCGACCGCAACCGATCCGGCGCCGTCGGAGATGTTCGAGACCATCATCAATCTGAAGCCGAAACTGCAATGGCGCGCCGGCCTCACGCTCGACCGCCTGATCGCCGAGATGGACAAGGCGCTGCAATTCCCCGGTGTCTCCAACGCCTGGACCATGCCGATCAAGGCGCGCATCGACATGCTCTCGACCGGGATCAGGACGCCGGTCGGCGTCAAGGTGATCGGTCCCGATCTTGCCGTGATCGACAAGCTCGCCCGCCAGGTCGAGCAGGTGGTGAGGGGCGTGCCCCGCACCTCGTCGGCCTATGCCGAGCGCAGCCTCGGCGGCTACTATCTCGAGATCACGCCGAAGCGTGAGGCCTTGTCGCGCTACGGCATCGCGGTGCAGGACGTGCAGGACACCATCGCGACCGCGCTCGGCGGCCAGAGCGTGACCACAACGGTCGAGGGACGCCAGCGCTTCACCGTCAACATGCGCTATCCGCGCGATTTGCGCGACAATCCGGGCGCGATCGCCAGCGACGTCCTGGTGCCGATGCCGGCGGGCGGCGCGGTGCCGCTCGGCGAGGTCGCCGACATCGCGCCGGCGCGCGGGCCGACCACGATCCGGACCGAGAACGGGCAACTCGCGACCTACATATATGTCGACATCCGCGATCGCGATCTCGGCGGTTATGTCGCGGACGCGCAGCGCGCGGTGCAGGCCGGCGTGCAGTTTCCGCCCGGAACCTACGTGGTCTGGAGCGGGCAGTACGAATATCTCGAACGCGCCGCGGCGCGGCTCAGGATCGTGGTGCCGGTGACGCTGTCGATCATCTTCCTGCTGCTCTACCTCAATTTCCGCTCGGTGGCGGAGACGATGATCGTGATGCTGTCATTGCCGTTCGCGCTGGTCGGCGGCTTCTGGCTGATGTGGGCGCTCGGCTTCAACCTGTCGGTTGCGGTCGCGGTCGGCTTCATCGCGCTCGCCGGCGTTGCCGCCGAGACCGGCGTCGTGATGCTAATGTATCTCAACCAGGCGCTGGGCGAGGTCGCGGCGCGCCGCGCGGCCGAGGGACGCACGATCGATCGTGACGATCTCAATCGCGCGATCATCGCGGGCGCGGTCGAGCGCGTCCGGCCGAAGATGATGACGGTGGTCGCGATCATGGCCGGGCTGTTGCCGATCATGTGGAGCACCGGCACCGGCTCGGAGATCATGCAGCGCATCGCGGTGCCCATGATCGGCGGTATGATCTCGTCGACGCTGCTGACGCTGATCGTGATTCCCGCGATCTTCGCCGTCGTGAAGGGCATCAAGATCGAAGCGAGAGTGTCGGCACCCGAAGTTGCTTCCTGTGCCGCGCGCCAGCAGGCAAGGATGTGATGGAAACATGACGCCTGTTGGTAGTTTCAAATCGGATTGAATGATACCCCAAGGGGGTATATAGCTGATGGCGGTTTGCAGCTGATTTGCGGTTAGCTTGCGGCGGTCGGAGATGCGAAGCGGGTGCTGGTGCGATTGACGAGATCAGGGCGGTTGCGGGCGGGATGTTCCATCATCCTGGCCTATCTGTTTTGCGTGCTCGCGCCGTCCTTCGCGCTTGCATTCGGGGCGCCGTTTCCGTGCCTGACCGATGAGGTGCAGCCCGCCGCCGCGGCGCATGTTCACGCGGCGTCGATCGCGCATGCCGAAGCCGTCACGCACGATCATGCCGCCCACGATCTTGGCGGCATGCACATGCAACACGCAGCCGATGATGCTGCGCCGCCTGTGAAGCATAGCCACGACGGCAAGAGTTCGCCGGGGCCGTGCTGCGCGCTGATGTGCGTGTCGGCGCTGCCGGCCGATCTTCCATTCGTCGCTGCTCCCTTGCACCCGATCGCCACGCGTCTTTCCGAGGCTTATCAGAGCCTGCGGAGCGAGGCGCCTCCGCGCCTCTATCGTCCCCCCATCGCCTGATCGTTCGCTGACATCGTGGCGGTGCCGCACGCTTGCGTGCGCACGCCTGTTATTCATCGGATGATCGGGACAGATCCATGTATTCGCATCTCGGGGCGAGGCTCGCCGCCGTGGCCACCAGGCTTGGCAACAGGCTCGGCTGGCGCGCGCCACCCACATTGCTGCCGCGGATGGCCGCCGCCATCCTCGCATCTGCACCGCTCGCCGGCTGCATGGCCGACGGCCGGCCGGTCGTCGTCGGAGGCGATCCGGCAAATCCGGCGGCGGGGACGGCCGCCGTCGGCTACCGCTCGACGATCGCGCCCTACAGCAGCCTGCGTCCGTCGACGCCGCAGCCCTGGCGCGAGCGCAATGACGGCGTGACGCCGCCGGCCAAGCCGGAACAGTAGGAGGGCGCCATGCGACATCTGGCCATCGTGCCGATCCTGCTGCTTGCGTCATCCGCGCTCGCGGGATGCGCGTCGTTCTCGCCCGACAGCGGTATGGGCGTCGTCTCCGAGGTGACCGAGCAGGCGATCGGCAAGGACGTCGCCTTCGTTCGCAGCGGAGACGAGGCCGCGACCGTCGACGCCGCACTGAAGCGGCTGCTCGCGCGCAATTTGACGGCGGATGCCGCCGTGCAGGTTGCGCTCTTGAACAACAAGGGGCTGCAGGCCGCCTATAACGAACTGGCGCTGGCGGAGACCGATTACGTCGCCGACAGCCTGCCGCCGAACCCGACCTTCTCGGTCTCCCGCATCACCGGAAACGGTGCCAGCGAGGTCGAGCGGCAAGTCGTCGGCGACATCCTGGCGCTCGCGACCCTGCCGGCCCGCTCCGAGATCGCGCGCGAGCGCTTCCGCCAGGCGCAGCTCAAGGCCGCGCTCGCCACCTTGCGGCTTGCCGCCGAGGTGCGGCGCAGCCATGTCGCGGCGGTGGCCGCGAACGAGACGGTCGCGCTGCTGACGGATGCGAAGGCGACCGCGGAGTCGACCGCGCAGCTCGCGAAAAAGCTCGGCGAGACCGGCGGCATGAACAAGCTCGACCAGGCCCGCGAGCAGGTGTTCTACGCCGAGATCACCGCCGACCTCGCCAGCGCGCGGCAGAACGCGGCGAGTTCGCGCGAGCGGCTGGCGCGCCTGCTCGGATTGTGGGACCGCGATCTCGGCTTCCGAATCCCCGGCAAGTTGCCATTGCTGCCGAAGCGGCCATTGGAACAGCCGTCGATCGAGATCGCCGCGGTCGGCCATCGCGTCGACCTGCAGATCGCACGGATGGAAATCGTCGCGCTCGCCAAGGCGCTCGATCTCGCCGAGGCGACGCGTTTCGTCACGCTGCTCGACGTCGCCGGCATAGACAGGCGGACGCACGATCCCGAAGCCCCGCCGTTCAGGGAGCGCGGCTTCGACGTCCAGTTCCAGATTCCGATCTTCGACGGCGGCGAGGTGCGCGTGCGCCAGGCGGCGGAGATCTACCGCCAGGCGATGAACCGCCTGACCGAGAATGCGATCAACGTCCGCTCCGAGGCGCGCGACGCCTACCGCGTCTACCGCTCGACCTACGACATCGCGCGCCATTACCAGCGCGAGGTGCTGCCGCTGCGGCAGATCATCACCGAGGAGATGCAGCTGCGCTTCTCCAGCATGCAGGTCGACGTGTTCGCGCTGCTGACCGAAGCGCGGGAGCGGCTCGCCTCGCTGCGCGCGGCGATCGACGCCAGGCGCGACTTCCTTCTGGCGCAATCCGAGCTGCAGACCGCGATCAACGGCGGCGGCTCGGCCGGCGCAGCATCGACACCGTCTTCCATCGCCTCGGCCGCGCAGCCCGCGGCCGGCGGCGGTCATTGAATGGAGCAGCACATGTTTTCTCGACGAGGATTTCTGGGCGGCGCGGCGCTGGTCACGGCGAGCGCGGTCAGCGGCCGCGTCCAGGCCGCCGCCGTTCCCGAAGCACCGACCATGGACAAGGTGGTGATGCAGCCGCCGCTGCATCCCGCCAGCGGGCCGGACTACCGGCCGGTGGTCACGCTCAACGGCTGGTCGCTGCCGTGGCGGATGAACGGCGACTGGAAGGAATTCCATCTCGTCGCCGAGCCCGTGGTGCGCGAATTCGCCGACGGCATGAAGGCCAATCTCTGGGGCTATAACGGCCAGGCTCCGGGACCGACCATCGAGGCGGTCGAGGGCGACAAGGTCCGCATCTTCGTCACCAACAAACTGCCGGAGCACACCACGGTGCACTGGCACGGCATGATCGTGCCGTCAGGCATGGATGGCGTCGGCGGACTCAACCAGCCGCACATCAAGCCGGGCAAGACCTTCGTCTACGAGTTCGAGATGAAGCACAGCGGGACCTTCATGTACCACCCGCATTCCGACGAGATGGTGCAGATGGCGATGGGCATGATGGGCATGTTCATCGTGCACCCGCGCGATCCGGCATTCCGGCCAGTCGACCGCGACTTCGTCTTCATCATGAGCAGCTACCTGATCGACCCCGGCACCTATCTGCCGAAGGTCAATGAGATGACCGACTTCAACATGTGGACCTGGAACAGCCGCGTCTATCCCGGCATCGATCCGATGCCGATCCGTCTCGGCGACAGGATCCGCGTGCGGATCGGCAACCTGACCATGACCAACCATCCGATCCATGTGCATGGGCATAATTTCGCGGTGACCTGCACCGACGGCGGCTGGGTGCCGGAGAGCGCGCAGTATCCGGAGACCACGACCGACGTGCCGGTCGGCGCGGTCAGGGCGTTCGACATGCTCGCCGACAATCCGGGCGACTGGGCGTTCCACTGCCACAAGTCGCACCACACCATGAACGCGATGGGCCACGACGTCAGAAACTTCATCGGCGTGTCGCGCCAGGATCTGGCCAAGGCGGTCGGCAAGCTCGCGCCCGACGCCATGGTGATGGGATCGACCGGCATGGCGATGGGCAACATGGAGATGCCCGCGCCCGACAACACGCTGCCGATGATGACCGGCACCGGACAATTCGGGCCGATCGAGATGGGCGGCATGTTCACGGTGATGAAGATCCGCGAGGGGCTCGGCCGCGACGATTACGCCGACCCCGGACCGTACAAATATCCGCCGGGCACGGTTGCCTATGAGGTCGAGGCGCCCGCCGCCGAGCCCGCGCGCCAGCCGCCGGCGGCGCCGGGGCGAAAAGCCAAGCCATCGATGAAGGGAATGAAGATGTAGCGGATCCAGCTCACTCACCAACGACAAGCATCAAACACAGAATGGAGAATCCAGTGAAGCAACTCACCAGCATCGGCATCGCGCTGATTGCGCTGTCGGTCACCGCAGTGCCGTCGCGTGGTCACGAGAAGCACGGCCACGAATCCTATTCGGCCGGCGAGCCCGGCGATCCGAGCAAGCCCTCGCGCACGGTCGAGGTCGAGATGAAGGAGATGGAGTTCACGCCGTTCCGCATCGAGGTCAAGCGCGGCGAGCAGATCCGCTTCGTGATCCGCAATGCCGGCACCGAGGATCACGAATTCCTGCTCGCGACCACCGAAGAGAATCTGAAGCATGCCGAAGTGATGAAGAAGCATCCGCACATGGAGCATGACGATCCGAACGGCGTTCGCCTCGCACCGAAGAAGAGCGCGGAGATCGTCTGGAAATTCACCAAGGCCGGAACGTTTGAATATTCCTGCCTGATCCCGGATCACCGCGACTACGGGATGACCGGCCGCGTCATCGTGAAATGAAACCAGCAACGAAAGAAAGCACAAGATGAACAGGATGATCCAACTTGCCGGCGCCGGCGCGTTCGCGCTGGCTCTGACCCTGGGCGCGGCGCTCGCGCAGGCCGCCGCGATCAATGGCGAGGTCAAGAAGATCGACGAGGGCGCGGGCAAGATCACGCTCAAGCACGGTCCGGCCAAGAGCCTTGGCATGGACGAGCCGATGACGATGGTTTACCGGGTCAAGGATCCGGCGCTGCTGAAGCAGGTCAAGGTCGGCGACAAGGTCCGGTTCGAGGCCCAGGAGGGCGACGGCGGCTACACCGTTACCGCGATCCAGAAGGCGAAGTGAGGCGACGGCCCGCATCAGCAGGTTGGGCTGTCGGCTGAACGCAGCCGGCAGCCCTTGAACCCGCGACGCATGATCGCCGGAGCTGTTCCGGATGGATCGGCTTGAACGCGTTGCGTGGCCGGCCTTATCCTGTCGTCTGCAAGGACGAGCAATGAACGATTGCTGCGGGCAGAATGCTGCGCACTACCGCCGCTGACGCTGCCGGTCAAGGCCGGCGTGCGGGCAGGGGAGCGCGACCGCGCGGCCGATTCGTGCGGCTGCTCGGGCGGCGTTCCGGTCTTTGACGGCCTCGATCCGCGCTACAGGCGCGTGCTCTGGACGGTCATCGGCATCAATGGCGCGATGTTCCTGACCGAGATGATCGCGGGTCAGCTTGCCGGATCGCAGGCGCTCAAGGCCGATGCGCTCGACTTCCTTGCCGATACGGTCACCTATGGACTGAGCCTTGCGGTGATCGGCGCCGGCCTGCGCGTGCGCGCCTCCGCCGCGCTGTTGAAGGGGCGCGTCGCTGAGCTTGATGGCGCTGTGGGTGTTCGGCTCGACCGTCTACCAGACGTTCGTGCTCGGCGTGCCGAAGGCCGAGGTGATGGGCGCCATCGGCGCGTTGGCACTCGCGGCCAATCTAGGCTCGGTTCTGCTTCTGCTGCCGTACAAGGACGGCGATGCCAATGTCCGCTCGGTCTGGCTCTGCTCGCGCAACGACGCGATCGGAAACCTCATCGTGATGGCGGCGGCTCTCGGCGTGTGGGGATCGGTCTCGGCCTGGCCTGACCTTGCCGTCGCCACCGTGATGGCGACGATATTCCTCACCTCGTCGGTGCAAATCCTGCGGCAGGCATGGGCCGAATATCGCGAGGCGGCGCTACGCAGCCCGTCAGCAGCGCATGGCTGAGGAAGCCGCAAACGCCCGGCGCTTCCTGCGACAGGCCGCGCCAAGGCGGAAATTTGCCGCGCATTTACCTTAAATCATGGCTCCGTGGGAACGTCCGTGGCAGCGGCGCGTTGCTGTGCATCATTCGAGCGCAGAAGGCCCCCTCCATGACAATCAACGCGGCAATACTGATGGCGGCATTGGTGCTATCGGGAACCGTGTTGGCGCAAAGCTCCGGCCCTTCGGCCGGCTCGGCGGGGGCCGGGCAGGCCGCCAACGTGACCACCACCGGCGAGGCGCTGAACAGCGCCAAGAAGACCGGCAACAGCGGGCCGCCGGTGGAGAAGGCCGCGCGTCCGGCCAAGCCGGATGCCGGCGCCGCGGGCAACACGGTGGGGGCGAGCCGCCCGCAAAAGCCCGATCGTCGCCTCGAGCATTATCCGTAATCTCCATCCGTAACGATTATGCTGATCCGTGGGATGGGTGGAGCGAAGCGATACCTATCACCTCTGATGCGCGCGGAAGCAGGATGGGTTTCGCTGCGCTCTACCCATCCTACGGCACAGCAAAAAGCCGGCGCCGTCGTCGTGACGGCGCCGGCTCGATTGGTGGAATTTGCCTCGCTCAGTAAACCAGGCCGGTGCCCGGGGGCTTCTCCAGCGCTGCGGCGAGCGAGCGATATTCGTCGCTGTTGGTGCCGGCGAGTTGGGCGATGCGGTTCAGGTGATATTGCGCCTGATCGCGGTTGCCCTGTTCGACCTGCCAGAGGCCGTAATACTGCCAGGTGCGCACATGGGCCGGGTCGGCCTTCAGCGCGCGCTCGTACCAGATCTGCGAGACCTTGTAGTCGCCGAGCTTGCGATAGGAGTAGCCGATCAGGTTGGCGACGTCGGCGCGATCATCCTGGCCGAGCGCCTTCAGCTGCTCGATCGCGGCGGTATAGTCGTGCTTGTCGTAGATCGTGGTGTAGGCGGAGCGATAGCCGGCCAGGAACTTCTGATCGTCGATCGCGGAGCTCTTGTCCTTCTTCGCCTTCTTGCCCTTGCTGCTGCCGCTGTCGGAAGCCGGCGGCGAGGGATTGTCGCTGCCCGCGGCGTAGGCCGAGATGACCGGCCCGGAGGCGAGCGTCATCGAGAGCACTGCGAGGCCCAAAAACTTCGTCTTCCTGCTCATTCCTGGTTGCTCCTGATCGTTCCTGATCGTACTCGGTAATCCTACACCCAAGCCTGATGACTTGAACACCCAGGGGTGCAGAACATTCCCGGCCGATCCCACGATTGCGTGATCCTGCTTTTTCGGCGGTAGAGGAGAACATGACAGAGATGTCATGCACATGAATGAAGTCCGTCAGGGTCCTTCAGAACGGGTTCAGTGCGCGGCTCATAAGGTCACGTGCATTGATCGGTGAGGCCGACCATCCGGCCGGAGACCTCTCGATCCCGACGAGGAGGACCACCATGTTGAAGACGATTTCCGCCGCGCTGCTCGCCATGTCCGTGATCGCAGCGCCCGCGCTCGCCGCCGAAACCGGCAAGGCCGCAACGCCCGCGCCGGCGACCACGACTGCCCCGGCGACCAAGGCCGCTCCCGTGATCAAGAGCGAGCAGCTGCCGTCGAAGGTGCGCAACGCCAACGCCAAGATGCACCACAAGCACTATCGCCATCACCGCCACCACAAGCACATGAGCATGCTGAAGGTGAAGTCGCCGAAGCATGCGACCAAGCACGTCCACGCGAAGGTCGCGACCAAGCACGTTGCGCCGGCCAAGCGCGGCTGACCCAAGCGCGGTTGAATCTGATCCGAGGGGCGTAGTTTCGATCCACATTGCCCCGCTGCGCCTTTTGGATGCAGAACCGGCCCGTCCGTCCATTGCTTCCCCAATGGCGACGGGCCGGAGTGCGTCTGGCTCCGGTTGTGAACCCGGGCGAGGAATAACCGAGTTGCGAATTCCCTTCGGCCGCCCGGCGGTTTATGAGACGCCTCCGGGGACTCAGGGAACAGCGTCGTTTGCGGATTTCATCACAACTGGCAGCCATCCTGCTGCTCTCGCTTCCGCTCGCCGGCTGCCTCACCAGCGACGACGGCGGCGGGCCGACCACCTTCACCGATGACCGGGGCGTCGCCAACCAGCCATTCCCGGACCGTTACCGCGACCAGATCGTAGCCTTCATGCGGACCTATCTGAACAATCCGGTCGGGGTCCGCGAGGCTGCTATCGCCGATCCGGCGCAGCGCACGGTCGGCGGCCGGCTGCGCTACGTCGTGTGCCTGCGCTAGGTGGTGTGGACACTTATCGCAGCCATAGGACGATGGCAGCGAGAGTGACGACGGCCCGGTAATTCCGGGCGGTCTTTTCGAAGCGGGTTGCGACGCGTCGGAACTGC
>NZ_JBUYWT010000079.1:0-28386 GCF_055264925.1 Bradyrhizobium sp. KZN70725 | reverse complement strand
CATCGGCCACGTCAAGGCCGAACACCGCATGGACCGCAACTATCTCAAGGGACGCCTCGGCGACCGCATCAACGCCGTCCTTGCCGCTGCCGGCTACAACTTCGGCCTGCTGCTGCGATGGCTGGCAGAGCTTTTGCGCGTCATCCGCACGTTCGTCGAAACCGTCCCGGCTCAAAACATCGCTTGAGCCGACTAACGCCGGTCAGCGTTGGATCGGTCAGGCTAAGCCATCTTATCGCGCCTTGGCCTAAGGCGGTCGCATTTTTCGCGGCGCAATAGCACCGATCGCGGACCATCAGGCGTCGGCTTCGTCTTTTCTCGCCAAATATGCATACATCACATCAAAAGAAAATTGGAGGAAGATCGCGCCATCAAGGCTGAAGCGGTGGCCGCTCATCTTAACGTCAGCCGAAGCCTCTCTATGAGAGATCATCGCGGGCGGTTAATCGCGGCGTTTGCCGTTCTCGGCCCGCGTCAAGAGAGGTGAAAGCTGCCTGTTCATAAGAACACACTTGTCCCTCCAACCTTGAGCCGAGACCGGACGACGGGTACGAAGAGGAGATTCGATCTGGTGTTCTCGCTAGTGCAAGGAGGCTCTGACAGTCTAGACAGCGCAGCGCGCCAAGCGTAGTAGGGCAGCCGTGGTAGAGATGCTACGATGTCTCACGGTTATCGAGCGTTGAAGCCTCCACGCCTGATACAAATCACGAACATGCCTGATTCAGAATTTGCTCAAGCTTACCATGCCCTGCTTGCTCACTTCCTTCCAGCAACATGTTAGTCTGCGGGCATAGCGTCGAATAACCAGGCGAAGCCTCTCAAGACGGCATCTGTACTAAGTTTACAATAGTCGAGGTGCCTTGTCTTCTGAAGACATATGATGGCGCGAGTTCCTATGATTGCCTCTTTTTTACGGTCGTCGCTCCGAAAAAACTATGTTACAAGCCGCTCCTCTCAAAAGGAGCATTCACTGTGAAAAAAGCAACCAAGAAACGCGTTAAGCGGCGCGAGTGGACCAAGGCAGATATCAAAGAGCTCAAAGTCCATTCGAAGGCTCGGACTCCCGTCATAAAAATTGCAAAAATGACCAAACGCAGCGTCGGTGCGTTGCGCCAGAAGGCGTTAAATCTCGGAATAGGACTCGGACATCAGCGGTAGCTTACTTGGCAGCGCTGGTAGCCGGCACATTAGGGCGGCTCGCAGGCCGCCCTTTACGGCCGTTGAAATTGTTTTGCAGGGCCTGCCAATTGCTGTGGAAAGAGCTTTTCACGGGCTTGGTTTGTCACTCTCGTGGAACGGGCTCCAGTGCTTCGTCATCTTTTAGATTAAAGGAGTACGGTCGCGAAGGCCGCTTTGCTCTTTACGATCGAGAGCGATGAGACAATCTTACGACCGGTCCTGCTTCGAATGTTTCCAGGCTGGAAATTGTTTCGACGGTCGCTCGTTCCCGTCAAGGGTTCGAAGAATGCGGCGGATCGCTGTCAAGGGCCACGATTGTTCTCGGTGACGGCGAGACGGAGCGCTCATAATAGCAAACCGGATCGCTTCAAGTCTTGACCCCCACGCCGCCGCAGTCGAAGCTCATGCTAGGCTAAAGCTTTGGCGTAAAGGGTGGCCGCGGAGCTTGTTGGTGAACTTGAGCTCCCAAGCGATAAGGCGCGCTCAGTAGCAACTGAAAAAGCGCTCGGTTGGCTTGATAGACGGCGGTGGAGCGATTACGTGCTAAACCCATCATCACCTGCACGCCTTCGGCGGTGTGAAGGGACCATAACCACCTTCGACCGCGCCGCCTCACGAAATATTCGAAGGCCGGGAGAGTCAGATGGTTAGCCAGCTTCATTTCTGACGATTGCTCGTTTTGGTCTTCCGGATGCCAGAGCGGGCCTTCTCCAAGCGGTGCCTCACTGCGGCCAGCCCGGTAATGAACTCGCTTGATCCGTCAGGGCCGAATTCGTCAAAAGCCTGCACATCCTGCGCTTCCTCTCGAGGCGTCAAACTTGCGAGATGCTTGCGCGTTTTGGCGGTCAGCGACATCTGAACTACACGCGCATCGGCTGTGGAGGGCTTGCGCCGAAGGAATCCCTTTTTCTCCAGGAGTTTTGAGTGGGTCGTGACGAAAGAAGGATCGACGTGCATCAACCGTGACACCAGGTTGACGGACACACCTTTTTCTTTGCCCAGATAGTCCACTGCCATCAGGATCATCAACTGTGGCCCAGTGATGCCAAGCACATTGGCACGGAATTTGGCGAGTTCTTCGAGGCAGGCACTGATCGATCTGATCTCCCACATGAACGGCCGGAATATCTCCTGTCCGTCAGTGGAGATACGATAAGGCGCGGTTGCTGGACTAGGTAAATCCGGCGGCATTGTGGGCCAGGGTTCCATCCTTTACAAACCTTCCATTAGCGCGGATTAGAAATCGGGACAACGCCGCAAGAGTAAGCGACTCAGATACTTGGTACAGATCGGACGGATTGTGGGACTTGCGACAGCAAGGTTGGTAGACGTGCAAAACGCTCATTATGTTGGCCGAGCAGCGGCAGGCAGTTGCGCCGGGACCGATATCGCGCGCTGAAGAACTTCTCCGGTGTACGCCGAGCATCAGTTTTCAACGGCCTGGCAAGCGGCATCGCGTCGATCGTATTTAGTATAGTCCCATGCGCCGCGGTCTTTACCCGTAAACTTCCGTATAGTTCATTCCATCCTTCCCATATACGCAGCAAATCTTCGTGCAGTTGCCTGGTCCTTGACTTGGTCTCTACTGTCGAGCAATCGGGGGCGATCGCAGCTGTCAAACGCTAGCGATCCCGCCCAATCGATTGAACTTGACGGATCTCAAATCATGAGTGGCAGGCGTAGCAGTAACGCTTGGTATGCGAGCGGCCGCCTCAACTGGCCGGCTTTATTTCGCTCAATCGAACGCGGTTCGCTTTTCAAGTATGGGGCCTGAATTATGAGTTGTGCTTCTGGCGGTTCGCCTGTGGTCTGCTTTCTCCTCGGACTTCCACGAGCCGGGACAACACTCCTGGCACACCTGCTCCAAAGCCATCCAGAGGTCATGGCTCCGCCTGAACCCTGGTTGATGTTGGCACTTGAAGCCTTCGGAAGGGTGGATCAACGCCACCCGGCAGGATCTTTGCTGATTGAGAGCGCAACCTCCGAATTCCTGGGGCGCATCGATCGGACGACTGCCAGCCGCGCTTTCGCCGATGCAGCATACGGTCAGTACCTGGCAGCAGCGGGCAAGCGGATCATCATAGACAAAACGCCACGCTACTGGGCGGCGCTCGAATTCCTTGAACGTGTCTATCCAGAAGCGCCACACATCCTTTTGATGCGCAATCCTTATGCCATCGCGGCTTCACTGAAATCCACGTGGGGTCTCCCGCTTCGAGCCGAAGGCTCCTACTCGGTCAGCGTATCTAGTCTCGCCGATCTCATGCTTCGTCTGCCCGATGCCTTAATATCTTCACTTGCCGATTTGGTTCTGGGCCTTCCGAGGCTTGCCGCGCACCGCCCGCGCCCGCGCACACAGCTGGTGCGATATGAGCTGCTCGTGACGCATCCAGACGAAGAGATTCGGCGCCTGCTAAGCGGGCTCGGCTGTGATTCCGCGGCGGCCCCATCGGCGAGCATGGGACAAGTGGATTATCTTCGATCCAGCAGCTTTGGGGATCGAAAAATCCTGGAACGAAAAGCGGTCGATCAAAGCTCTGTCAAGACATGGCAATCCCAACTAAGCATCGAAGAAATGCAAACTGTGACCGATCTGGTCGGCGCCGAGCTTTTGACAGAACTCGGATATGAGGCGGAACTGCTACATGCACAGCAAGCCGGAGTTGTGGATAGGGGACCTCATCTAACTGAACTCTATCGACAGATATTCCGAACCTGGTGGGATTTGCGAGCTGGCAAGGCGGGAGCATCGTCCGCGCCGTCTCAATCCGAGCAAGGCCACACTGCTCCGCAGCTTCCAGACAACTTTCGTTCCACGTGCGACATGTCCGTGGTGCAGGCGCAAGATCTGTCCCCTACCAGCGTTGCCGAAAATTTGCGGCTGGCCGATCCAATGAAAGCGCAGTTGCAGCAGGCACTGTTGGCGTCAGAAGCTGATCGAGCTTTAGGGTTGGATGCTATTCGGACTCGTGATGCGGCTATTGAGATTTTGCGAGGCGAGGTCGCGCGGCTTGAGCAGATCGTCAATATGGCTTAGGGTGATCTGGATGCTTGCGATCAAAACACGCTGGCTGATTTAGCCAGGATCCCCACCCCCGATGAGCTGATCTGCGCCAATACCGTGTGAGGCGGGCGCCGGCGGCATTGCGGTGGAATGCGACATGCCCAGGGCGTGTCAGTCTGCTGCCAATCGGCACCTGATCGATTGGATAGCCACGCGCACCGGCGCGCTCGCTCCGCACCCGACATTCCTCCTGGGCCGGTGCTGCAGAACCGAGAGCCTGCATCGAAAAGAACATATATGCTGCCAAAACATCTGCGCCGTCTTGAAGCTGAATCGATCGAAATTATGCGTGAGGTGGCCGCCGAGTTCAAAAGGCCGGTCATGCTTTACTCGATCGGAAAAGACTCGAGCGTGCTGCTGCACATTGCGATCAAGGCGTTTTATCCGGCAAAATTGCCTTTCCCCCTGCTTCACGTCGACACGACTTGGAAGTTCCGCGAGATGATCAGCTTCCGGGACGCGACGGCCAAGCGGCTCGGCGTCGAGCTGATCGTCCATGTGAATGAGGAGGGCATTGCGCGCGGGATCAATCCGATCGACTCCGGCTCGGCGCTTCATACCCAGGTGATGAAGACCGACGCCCTGAAGCAGGCGCTCGAACTTTACGGATTTGATGCCGCTCTTGGCGGAGCCAGGCGTGACGAGGAAAAGAGCCGCGCCAAGGAACGGATACTGTCCTTCCGTTCGGCTGGACACGTATGGGACCCCCGCAACCAGCGGCCGGAGCTCTGGAGCCTGTTCAACACGCGGATACGCCAGGGCGAAAGCATGCGCGTGTTCGCGATGTCAAACTGGACCGAGCTCGACGTATGGGAATACATCATGCTCGAAAAGCTCCCGGTCGTCCCGCTCTACTTCGCAAAGCAAAGACCGACGGTGCGCCGAAATGGCGCGACGATCATGGTGGACGACAAGCGATTGCCGCTCAACTGCGATGAGACGCCGCAAATGCGCATGATCCGCTTTCGCACGCTGGGATGTTATCCTTTGAGCGGGGCAATTGAATCCGATGCGACGACGATCGAGGACGTCGTCGCAGAAATGCAGACAGCGACGGTGTCGGAGCGTCAGGGACGCCTGATTGATACGGATGAAGCCGCTTCGATGGAGAAGAAGAAGCGGGAAGGCTACTTCTGATGACTTCCATAGCAATGTCGAAACCTGTCCACCCTGGTGCAAGGGACCAGCTGCGATTCATAACATGCGGCTCGGTGGACGACGGAAAATCGACCCTGATCGGTCGGTTGCTGCACGACAGCAAGATGATCTACCAAGATCAGCTCACGGCGATGAAACGCGACAGCATCAGGCACGGCAGCGCCGACATCGACTTCGCGCTGCTCGTGGACGGGCTCGAAGCCGAACGGGAGCAGGGCATCACGATCGACGTCGCCTATCGCTTCTTCACGACGCCGCGGCGCTCTTTCATGGTGGCTGACACTCCCGGTCACGAGCAGTACACCCGCAACATGGCAACAGGCGCCTCGAATGCGCAGCTCGCAATCATCCTGATCGATGCCCGCAAGGGCGTGTTGGTTCAGACCCGCCGCCACTCCTTCATCTGTTCGCTGCTTGGCATTCGCCACGTTGTGCTGGCAGTGAACAAGATCGACCTTGTCGCATACAGCAAGGTTGCTTTCGATCGGATCGTCGCCAGCTATCTGGCCTTTGCCGCCGGCCTTGGCTTTAGTTCGATTGTTCCGATCCCGATCTCTGCCCGCCACGGCGACAACGTCGTTGACCGGTCCGCTCATACCAAGTGGTATCATGGTCCATGCCTGATGGAGCATTTGGAGAGCATCGATATCCAGTCCGACACTGCAAGCCAGGCTTTCCGCTTTCCGGTCCAATGGGTGAACCGGCCCGACCCGGATTTTCGCGGCTACGCCGGATCGGTGGCTTCCGGCAGGATATCGGCAGGCGACGAGATCGTTGTCGCCGCATCCGGACGGACCACCCGCATCAAGCGGATCGTGACCCATGATGGCGACCTTGTCGACGCCGAAGCCGGCGATGCCGTCACCATTACGCTGGAAGACGAGATCGATATCGGCCGTGGCGATCTTCTGTCGCGGCCAACCGAACGACCCAGCGTCGCCGACCAATTCGCCGCTTATCTGATCTGGATGGACAACGAGCCGCTGGCTCCCGGACGAAATTACATCCTGCGGATTGGCTTGCAGACGGTCGCCGGCAGCATTACCGCAATCAGGCATCGGATCGATGTCAACACATGTGAGCACCTGGCTGCCGAGACGCTTTCTCTCAATGAGATCGCGTTCTGCAATGTTGCGACCACACTGCCCGCCGCATTCGATCCTTACGACGTCAACCGGAAAACCGGATCATTCATCGTCATTGATCGTTACACCAATCGTACGGTCGGCGCCGGCATGATTGCGTTTCCGCTGCGGCGGGCCACCAATGTTCCCTGGCAGGCGCTTTCGGTGGGCAGGGGTGAGCGCGCCGCGCTCAAGGATCAGAAGCCTTGCGTCGTCTGGTTCACCGGTCTGTCTGGCGCGGGAAAGTCGACGATCGCCAACATGGTTGATCAGAAGCTGCTCGCAATGTCGCGGCATGCCATGCTGCTAGATGGTGACAACCTCCGGAACGGATTGAACGCGGACCTAGGCTTCTCGAAGGCTGAGCGGGAGGAGAACATTCGGCGCGTCGGACACGTTGCCAAGTTGATGCTGGACAGCGGCTTGATCGTGATCTGCTCGTTCATCTCCCCCTACAGGTCCGAACGAGACATGGTTCGCAGCCTGATTGGCAAGGACGAGTTCATCGAAGTCTTTGTCGATACGCCAATCGAGGAATGCGCAAGGCGGGATCCAAAGGGTCTCTACTCAAAGGCAAAAGCCGGTGAGATCAAGAACTTCACAGGCATCGATGCGTCCTACGAAGCGCCAATAAGGCCGGAAATTCATCTCAGGACGATGGCGCAGGCCCCAGAGCAAGCAGCGGAAGTCGTCGTCGACGCCGTGATGGCGCGCGCGCTCCTCTGCGATGAGCGGCGATAAACCTGTCGCTTCGTCGTCGCGGATGCCGCTCACCAGCTACTGGTCTGGCGATGGCGACTCGGGTTAAGTGGGAGCATCGATCGGATTCGCCGATGCTAAAGGATTAAGATGGTTGCATCCACTCGTCGATTGCCCGCTTCCGGTTACGTGCTCGAAGTCGACGGTCAATTGAAAACCGAATTCGCGACAAGAGACGGCGCCTGGGCAGGAGCGCAAGAGCTTAAGAAGCGCCGTCCCATGCTCCAGGTCCGAGTCTATGACGCCATGACCAAGGACAGAGAGGAAGTCAGCCTTCCAGTCGCCTGAGTGTTTCAACCGCCGTTTGTCTGCGCGAGCGGCGAGCGCCGCGCCGAGTTCTTGTGCAACAGAGCCGCAGTGTCTTGGCGCCTCGATCTCGTCCGCAATCCGAGGTTGAGGAGCAAAGTGCCCTTTTTCCTGAGCTGCGGTGTCGCACGATGTTCGCCAACGATTACTTGACACGCCCTCTGAAGCCATTTCGCTTGTCATCGGTAGTGTTCGAAAGGCTATTCAAGGGCGTTCGGCGGGTCCTGCCTGGCCCATGCCGGAGCTGTCCGACGCAACTGTAAGCGGCGAGGCGATGACCATTTCGTGCCACTGGGATTCGCGATCCTGAGAAGGTGGCCAAGAGCCGCGAACCAAAACCTGCTACCAGCCGTTGCCGTGCGCAAATGCGTCGGACGGGGTGCTCTGAGGCATTGGTTGGCCCGTTAAACTCGACTACGGCTCAGATCGAGGTTGCAACGTCAATGCGGCGGCGCAATCGCGCGACGCGAGCTGACGGCGGGATAGAAGCCGCACGAAGCGGTCCAGCACGTTAGCCCAGCAGAGCGGCACGAAAACTGCACCGCGAGGGGGGACCAGCCCTGAGAAGTAGGAAATGCCACTCAACTCCACTGCCGTTGCGACCAGCGCAATTGTCTCGTGCCGCGAATGGGCATGATCATCGGATGCTGTATCCGTCGGTTCGTCTTCAACCTGAACGAACCGGCTTTGACGCGCGCGGCACTTATGCAACGAGGGACGTTCGTGGTCGAACTCATCCTTGAATGCGCTGCCGAGGCAAGATCATGTTCGCATATCTAAAGCTTGCCATAGACGACGCATCGGCTGCCTCGCGTAGTCGAATCATCTCGCTCTATGCCTTCTTGTTGGCCATCAATTGCTTGGCCTGGACCTGGGCCATCGTGGCGCTGTCAGAGCGGCCGACGCTGCTGGCAACAGCGTTGCTGGCCTATGTGCTCGGCCTTCGGCACGCCGTCGATGCCGATCATATCGCGACCATCGACAATGTCGTTCGCAAGCTGATGCAGGATGGCAGACACCCCCTCGCGGTCGGACTTTTCTTCGCATTTGGCCATTCCTTGTCTGTTGCAGTGGCGGTCGCCGCGATCGCAGCTGCGGCACTCGCGCTGCAAAGCGGTTTCCAGGAGTTCCGGGCGGTTGGCAGCATCGTCGGTACCGGTGCATCGGCCTTCTTCTTGCTGACGATTGCCGCCATCAACCTTGCGATCCTACGGGATGTCTGGCGGAGCTTTCAGCGTGCGCGGCGTGGCGAACACATCGGAAAGCATGAGTTCGATCTGCTTCTGTCCGGTCGTGGCTTGCTGTCCCGCCTCTTGCGTCCGCTGTTTCGCATGGTGACGGCGAGCTGGCAGATGTTCGCGATCGGTCTGTTGTTCGGCCTCGGATTCGATACCGCGACGGAAATCAGCCTTTTCACCGTCGCAGCCGGGCAGGCTTCGGGAGGGCTGGACTTCAGTACGGTGATGATATTTCCGGCTCTCTTCACCGCCGGCATGATGCTCGTCGATACGACCGACAGCGTCTTGATGGTCGGCGCTTATGGCTGGGCTTTCCTCAATCCGATCCGCAAGATCTGGTACAATCTGACCATTACGGCCATCTCAGTCGTCGTGGCGCTGCTGATCGGCGGCATCGAGGCACTCGGCCTGCTCGCCAACAAATTGGCGCTTGAAGGCACCTTCTGGAGCGCAGTGGACGATCTCAACGGCAGCTTGGCCAATTTCGGCTATCTCGTGGTCGGCATCTTCCTAGTCAGTTGGGCGCTGTCATTTGCGATCTATCGCTGGCAAGGACTCGAAAAGCCGCTCAAGCCGGGGTGAGCTCATACAACCGGATGAGCTACGGCACGCCGAAGCCTCCAAGCTTATGCGCGACCTGATGCGCGAAAGCATCTCGGTCGACGAGTCCCCGCTCGTTGTGATGCGGCATGGGAAGCTCCTGCATGATTCATCCCTCTAGTCTCAGACTTGAAGTTTTTTGTGGGAATAGGATTGTCGCCACAAGCGGGGCTGACACGCCAGGTCTGGCGGAGGCCATTCGGCTTGACGAATGCCATAGCTGTTCCGCATCGTTGATAGCAAACATTATATCTGGCGGCGACGGATCTGCAGGGGCACCGGTACAAACGACATCAGGCGGATGCGCGTTCCAAAGCACAGCAAGGTAGATGGTTGGATCGTGACGGTCGCCATCAAGAAAAATGGCTACGACAAACGGCTTCTAGCACACAAGCTGCGTGACTGGTGTCGCCGGCGCGACCGAAGTCGTGGCTGACCAAGAAGGCGGGCATGCTAATGCCGCAATCTTCAGCTGTCCGATGCAGAGGGACAACTGCGACGGTCCGCGTTCGGCCGACGCGACTATCGTTGCACATGATGACAAGATCGAGCTAATCATCGCACGTCTTCGGCTTCATTAGCTCCGTGCGTCTGACATCGAACAATGTCGGGTTCAATACCACCGACCCAAAGGCGACGTCGAAATAGCCGATTGCAGGCGTTCAAAACTGCATTTGCGCTCCATGGCCAAGCGCGGTTAGTCCCGGCGCTCCACTGGTTCGCTGTATCCGCAATCGCCGGCGGAGTGGCTTGGTCATGGGACTAGAACCAGAAACTTCCGATATTGAGCTTGAGAGTCGCCAATGAAAGAGCGGCAACACCTCTGAGGACATCAGTCATCGTCTGGCCTACCGCACATCTGGGCGAGTCCGCTTCTCCGCCTATCGATGTCGTGAAATGTTGGCATCGCTCTTGCTGGTGCACAACAGAGTCAGTCGAATGCTTAAGAAGTCGTTCAAGGGGCTCGTGCCGCGTGATCAACTGCTTCGTTTTCCGTTGAACGGCTATACGTGTCTGGCAAGCGCCTCGAGGAGCGAAACGTCCGCGTCTTCGACGCGTCGAGCTCTGATCGACGGTTCGCTAATCGTCGAGGTGACTGGACGTTGGTTCATCAACTCAGGTGCACTGACCAGCTCCTGCGACCGCAGATCGGCCTGCCTACCTCGGGCCTGCGGACAGATAGCTATGATTGTTTTATCGACGACGATCGACGCGGTACACGACCAATGTGGGAATGACATAATCGAAGACGATCTCGCAGGCGTACCGCGGCAGCGCCACCAGTCTGCACTTCCGCGTGCGTACTGTTTTACAACTGATCGCAGGAGCCGGGAGGGGCGAACGCAGGTGCAGAATGAATCTGTGATCAGGCGGCGGGATCTGCTCGCGCTGATCGGCACTATCGCCGGCAGTTCGGCGATGTATCACGCGATGACGAGCCTCGGCTTCGCATCCGAGTCCGACTACAAAGGGCCGCTCAGGCTCGAGGGCGATGTCAAGGGCGCTTCGGTGCTGATCCTCGGCGCTGGTCTTGCCGGTATGACGGCGGCGTTGGAACTGCGCAAGGCCGGCTACAAGGTTCAGATCCTCGAATTCAATAGCCGTGCCGGCGGTCGCAACTGGTCGATCCGCGGCGGGGACAGCTTTACCGAGCTCGGCGGTTTCAAACAGGCCTGTGAGTTCGATCGGGGGCTCTATCTCAATCCCGGTCCGTGGCGGATTCCCTGTCACCACCGGGCGCTGCTCGATTATTGCCGCCGGCTCAACGTGGCGCTGGAAGCCTTTATCCAGCTCAACCATAATGCCTATCTGCACGCGACGCGCGCTTTCGACGGCAAGCCGCAGCGCTGTCGCAGCATCAAGGCGGATTTCCAGGGCGGCGTGTCGCAACTGCTCGCGAAAGTCAGCCAGCAGGGCAGGCTCGACGAGTTCGTCGACAAGGAAGACCAGGAGATCCTGCTGCAGTCGCTGCGCGATTGGGGCGCACTCGATCGCGACTACAAGTATAACGCTAACCTCGTCTCCGCCGAGTTCCGCGGCTATGCCCGCGATCCCGGCGGCGGCTTGATGGGCGATCCGCTGCCGAGCGATCCGGTCTCGCTGCAGGAGCTGTTACGATCGCGGATGTGGCATTATCTGCGGACCTATGCCCGCTACGACTTCCAGACCACCATGTTCCAGCCGGTCGGCGGCATGGACATGATCGGCAAGGCGTTCGCGCGCGAGGTCGGCGATCTGATCCGCACTAACGCCAAGGTGACGCAGATCCAGCAGAGCAGCTCCGGCGTCACTGTGAGCTATGTCGACACGACCGGTCCATCCGTCGTGCAGCAGGCGACCGCCGACTGGTGCATCTGCACCATTCCGCTGTCGATCCTGAGCCAGTTGCCAATCGATGTCGGCCGGCCGATGAAAAATGCGATCGATTCCGTGCCCTACGTCGCCTCCGTGAAAATCGGGCTGCAGTTCAAACGCCGCTTCTGGGAAGAGGACGAGGCGATCTATGGCGGCATCAGCTACACCGACCTGCCGATCCAGCAGATCGCCTATCCGAATACTGGCTTCAACAGTGGCGGCCGCGGCATCCTGCTCGGCGCTTACATGCATGGGGACGCCAATTCGTTCGAGTTCACCGCCATGACACCGGCCGAGCGGGTCGCCAGTGCGGTCGAGTTCGGTGCCGCAATCCATCCCCACTACAGGAAGGAATTCGAGCACGGCGTCGCGGTGGCCTGGCATCGCGTGCCGTTCACGCTCGGTTGCGCCGGCCAGTGGACCGAGGCCGCCCGCGCGCAGCACTACCGCAATCTGTGCCAGATCGACGGCCGCATCGCGCTGGCGGGCGAGCACGCCTCGCAGCTGCCATGGCAGGAGGGAGCGATTCTGTCGGCGCTCGACGCCATTACCCGATTGCACGAACGCGTGGTGAAGACGTGATGATGAGGGCAGGCACAGCTGTCGTCGCTGCGCTGGCGCTGCTGCCGGCAAGCGCGACCCTTGGAAGGGACGACGCCACGGGCAAGCGCTCCTTCTCCTCGGCCTGTGGACTTTCAACCAGCGATGAAGCTGTCGACCTCCCTGCAGAGCTGGAGACGCGGTGGGTCGGCGATGGCTACGACCGGCGTCCGCCAGGGAACCTTGCTTGCCAATGTGACGTCAACAGCGCCGTCTACTGGGAAGGCAACTGGGCTCAACAAGATGAAGGTCAGGCGCGGTGTGCATTCATTGAGTATGGGCTGAGCCGAACTGATAACGGCTAGCCGCTGTCTTTTCAAACCGTTCTCTTAAGGCACGTGCGAAATCGATTTCGGGAGGAATAGGCAGATGGCGAATCGTTACGTGCCACTCATTGGGATGGTCGCGTTGGCTAGTCAGCAGTATCTGGCGATCGCGTTCATCTATTCGGCCATTCCCGTGATCCTTCGAGGCAACGGTGCCAGCCTGGAACTGGTCGGCCTGTATGGCACCGCTTTCTTTGCATTCACCGTTAACTTCCTTTGGGCCCCGGTGGTGGATCGATGGAGCCTCAATCGTCTCGGGCTGAGACGTTCGTGGATCCTGTTGACCCAAGTCGCCAGTACCATTGTGCTGGCAGCAATGGCATTCTTGAACCCGAAGACCGATTTTGTGTCGCTTTTTCTTGTCTCCCTGGTACTTGCGACCATTGCCGCCACGCAGCGGATCGCAACTTTGGGCTATATAGCCGAAGCTCTCGATTCCAGCGAACGGCCGCTCGGCGCAGCGCTGCTGGGTTGGGGCCGGGCCATCGGCCATGTAATCGGCGGCGCCGTCTGCCTCCAATTGATCGAGATGGTCGGTTGGCGTCCAGCTTTGTTGGGTTTGGCGATGCTGCTAGCCGTTTTCGCTGGTTGGGTGTTCGCTATTTCTGAACCGCTCCAACGCAGCGACCGATGGAGCTCGACGCAGCGCCTCTCGATCTCCGCGATCTTTCGCTATCATGGCCTGTGGACGACGGCCGCATTGATCGCGCCGGCGGTTATCGGGATCGCTGTGGCGTTCGCGACGGTTCAGTTACGGCTCGTTGACCTCGGCTTCGCCGCGGCAGACATTGGATGGATCGGAGCGCTTTCGAACGTATTGACGTATACGCTGGTAGCGCCGCTGACCAGCGCCATCATCGGCCGAATGGCACCGCAGCGAGGCTTGATCTGGGGCTGCGCAGTCATGGCGATAAGTTTCGGCACGCTTGCGATGGTTGATCGCTACGTCAGCGTTCGCGTGAGCGCCGTTGTGAGCGTCGGCATCGTGTTCGCGGCACTCGCTGTTCAACATGTCACGTTCACGAACTGGTTTCTCGGGCTCGCCCGGCCGGGCAAGGCGGGCACAGATGTCACGTTTCTGACTTCGGTAATGTCGGCGTCAGCGTTGGTCGGCTTCGCGGCGAGCGGGTTTGCCGTGGCAAGATTGGGTTACGCGGTCACGCTGATAC
The DNA here is from genome assembly GCF_055264925.1 of Bradyrhizobium sp. KZN70725. Taxonomy (NCBI): domain Bacteria; kingdom Pseudomonadati; phylum Pseudomonadota; class Alphaproteobacteria; order Hyphomicrobiales; family Nitrobacteraceae; genus Bradyrhizobium; species Bradyrhizobium sp. KZN70725. The sequence goes on along the minus strand of NZ_JBUYWT010000079.1, from coordinate 14,508 downwards.
TGCCGGGCCTCGGCTCTGCTCTCTCGGCCTTGCTCGGCCTGGCATTGCTCCGTCAATCTGATAAGGAAGGGCCGGCGAGAGTTAGCAGGCCCTTTTCTGCGGAGCAAGTTGTTGGCGCGAGGGACTTACGGAATGAACGGCCATGATGGAGTGATCACGCTGATTGGCCGCACCTATAGTTTTGAATCAGCTCATCGCCTTCCCAATCTCCCCGATGGCCACAAATGTAAGAACCTACACGGCCACAACTACCGTATGGAAGTGGTGATGCGCGGAGGGGTGGACGCGAGGGGCTTCGTGAGGGACTTCGCTGAGATGGATGCCGAGCTGGAGCCGCTGCTGAAGCTCGTCGATCACCGACTGCTCAACGATGTCGACGGACTGGAGAACCCAACCGCCGAGATCATCGCCTGTTGGTTCTTTGATCGCATTCCCAATTGCGCGAGTGTGCGGATTTATGAGACCGCCGACTGTTGGGCGGAGGTGGCGGCTTATGGCGAGAGTCCAAAATGCACGCCGAGTTAGTCGAGGGCGGTGAAACGCCGATGCGACTGCGCTATGGATGCCGGGCAATGTGGCCGGTGCTCGGCGGCGTTCGGTATAGAACTCGACCGTTATTCATCAGCCGGGCCGCTCATCCCCATTGGCCTGCCACGGTGGAAGAGTTCCCGCGCCCAGTCATCGGACCGCTCACCCGGTCGAGATGCAGTAGTCTAGGTCGCTGCAGGCTTGTCTGGCATCGTCGCCGGCCGTGCCACATCGCCCTGATGGCGTGACGCGGCGCCGACATTCTACTCGTAAATCAGCGAGCTGATTGGCATCCGAGGGCCGGATACTGCGATTGCTCTTGAGCACACCGATCGACAATGCGCTTCACTGATGTGGCCTGGCTCTCGAACTACTCTCGAAGCAGTTGCTCCGCCTGTCGTCGATCACGACTTGCCTGACAGCCACAGCCTCATTTTGTGCGGAAAGTCCATACGCACGACCATGCGCCCTCTTGGGGCGCTTTGCTGAAACCGTGACGGGCACGTCTTGGAAGTGTGTGGAATGACGGTTTTGCGTCTCAGGCGATGGTGACGACTACTCGATCCGGTAGCTTTGTTGTTCAGCAGCATGAGCTACTCGTTAGGGCCGTTTGACAGACACGCCTCGCGCACCAAGGGCCGCGCCGGGCAGGGGAAACGCGATGAAATTGACCGCTCCGGGTCTCACTTCTCTTGCGCTGATCTTGTTCGCCTGCGGGGCAACAGATAGCGCTTGGGCCAACGATCCGTCGCCCGCCCAGGTCACAATACCGGCCGGCCAGAAGGGTGGTGGCGGGCAAAACCTGGGTATGTCGTCACTGACCGAGCAGCATCGCCTGCCGCCGGACTCCAGCACCAGGCACACCCTTGAGCTGCCTGGGCGGACGCTTTCTTTCATCGCGACCGCCGGTTCCATCCGCCTGTTCGACGATAAGGGTGAGTCGCAGGCCGATATCGTCTATACCTCCTATCAGCTTGAGGGCGCTGATCTCGGCACGCGCCCGGTGACATTCTTCTTCAACGGCGGACCAGGCTCATCATCGGCGTGGCTGCAGCTCGGCAATGCCGGACCGTGGCGGCTGCCGATCAATGCTGACGAGGTCACGCCATCGACATTTCCGCAGGTGAGGCCAAACGCGGAAACATGGCTCGATTTCACTGATCTGGTGTTTCTCGATCCTGTAGGCACCGGCTATAGCCGTTTCACGGCGACCGGCGATGACGCGCGCAAGTGGCTCTATTCCGTTGAGGGCGACGTCAACGCGCTCGCGCTGGTGATCCGTCGCTGGCTCGAAAAGCATGACCGGCTGTTGTCGCCGAAGTGCATCGCGGGTGAAAGTTATGGCGGCATTCGTGGGCCAAAGGTCGTCGACCAGTTGCAGATGCGGCAGGGCATAGGCGTCAGGGGCCTGATCATGGTCTCGCCAGTGTTCGACTACAGCGCCGGCAGGAGCGTGCTGCAGTACGTCGCCACGCTGCCCAGCTATGTCGCGACCCTGCGTGAAGCCGAAGGTTCGGTAAACCGAACCGATCTCGCCGACGTGGAAGCCTATGCGCGCGGCGAGTTTCTGGTCGATCTCATCAAAGGCCTGGCCGACAAGGAAGCAACTACGCGTCTGGCCGACAAGGTCGCGGTGCTGACCGGCATCGAGCAAGCGGTCAGCCGCCGGCTCGCCGGCCGTTTCGAAGTCGCCGAATTCCGCCGTGAGTTCGACCGCAACAATGGCAAGTTAATCGGCAGGTATGATGCCTCTGTGCGTGGCCTCGATCCATATCCGGAGTCCGATTTCCAGCTTTCAGGCGATCCCTCAAGCGATACGCTGGTGGCGCCTCTGACCAGCGCCACTGTCGATCTCCTTACGCGCAAGCTTGGCTGGCGGCCGGAGGGCTCCTATGAACTGGTCAATCGCAAGGTAAGGGAGGCCTGGGATTTCGGCCGCAGCCCTCCGGAGTCAGTTTCGGAGCTGCGCAAGATTTTGGCGACGGACCGGAACATGAAATTGCTGGTCGCGCACGGGCTTTTTGATCTCGCTACGCCATATTTCGGATCACAGATCGTGCTCGATCAACTGCCGCCATTTGCCTCCACACCGCGCGTCAAACTTGTTGTGTTTCCGGGCGGCCACATGTTTTATTCACGAGATGCCTCGCGCCACGCTTTTCGAGCAGAGGTCGAAGCCCTGATGAAATAAGGCCGATGCCAGGCCTGGTCAGGAGCAAGGCCGCCTTCGCACAAACACAATGTCGCTGATGCTGCGGGACAGAGCACAAGGGGGCCGGTCTCTCGCCGATCAAGGCGTGGATCGGCGTCGTCAGGCCGCTAGACGACGCAGTCCAAAAATGGCTGCGAACAAAAACTCGGCCTGATCAGCCAAGGAGCAAGCTGGCGGACGCCATCTGATGCGCGCTCTCACGCTGGGCGGGCGTGACGGCTTCGTCGAAGATAGCCGAATCGAGCTCGACAATAACGTCGCCCGCGCGCGATCTGCCCGATCACGCTCACGGAGAACGCATCGTTCGCAGGTTCTGATGGCGATGCCCAACGCTGCGCAGTCACCGCCTCCTTGGCCAAAACCTGTAAGTGCCTAATTATACCGACGGCGGACCTACAGCATCGATGTTATCACCAGGGTCGTCAACGATGACCCGAACCACTTGTCGACAGTTTTGTTGCCACAGGTCCAGGGACACAGTTGGAATCCGGCTTAAGCGAGCCATCAATCTTCTTGAGGTGCGTTGGTGAGTAACAAGAACATATCATCGCGAATTTTGTTAGGCCTCAAGGCGCGCGAATCGCTTTCCCAGTGAGGCGCGCTTCTCGGAATTGGTAGAGCGAAGCGCTTCCTGGAGAGCCAAAATGAATTTGAGCCCGTGCCTTGCGGCACACTTCGGTGAAGTGATTGTGAGGGGCTGGCTCATGAAGCAAGCTTTTATTCGCCGCAAGTACCAGGCGAGCTTCGATTTGTCCTTTCGATCACCCAAAACCGGCATGCATTCCTTAATGCCTCTTACGGGCCATGAGTCGATCTTCTCAGAGAGTTGGTGCCAAAATCCCCCGGTTTGCGACGCTTCGGAAAGAAGGCGCGGGTGTTTGGAGGAGCCACCCGCGCCAAGTTTGCTTCGCCAGCTTGGCCGCCTTGGGGGCGTGAAGATAAACAGCCAAGCCGATGAGGTTCTCAGCAATTCATGTGCCAAGAGGGTCACGATGCAAGAGTAGACACAAACAGGCGCTACTCGACAGAGCGCAGCGGCCAGGCAGACACGACGGAAAATCGTGCGGCCGATTGCTGACAGGCCGCGCACGACTTGCGATCCAAACGTGCGGCACTCAGGAGGTTTAATCAACAAGCAACGTCCTCAGCAACCCGCGTTTTGGACCATCATCGTTCTGTCAGAAAAGCCTGCCGTCGAACCCGAGCGAGCTGGTTACTCTTTGTTGGACATGCGCTCATCGTTCCGTTCCAAAGTCTGGTTTTCCGCACTCTCATTCGAGAGTCCTGGAAACCCGGACCCAGCGGCAAGTGTCTCGACCCGGAAAAAGGGTGAGCTTTCACCACGCGGGTGGCATAATCCGCGCAACATTGCACAAGATGACGGTACCGCAGCCGGAGTTTCGCGAAGACAATCGAATGGTCTTAGGAGCTCGCGAATACCGCGTCGTCAATGATAGGTCACCTGCGAGGGCCACCTCAAGCTGGCGCAAAGAGCTGCAAGTTGCTCGATAGAGTCACCCTGGATTGCCGTTCGCGCATGCCAACGAGCATCGGAGCATGAGCGATCATCTGATCGGGAGGAGCGACGCCAGAAAGCAGCAGTCGTCCTCCATTGTCTTCCAGCTGCGTCATTGTTTGTCCGCAGCCTGCGAAAGGACCGGCTGAACCGCCACAGCCCTGAGCGGAAGCTTCCCAGCGCGTCGGCCGGGCAGAGGTTGAATTATGTGGTCAAGCTCAAGGTTAACGAACTGCAGAACCGGGCGCGGCTGACGGACACGCAGCGCCAACAGACCCGTGTATCTGTTTGCCGATGTGGCAAAGCGCCGCGCAGGCAACGCAGGCGGAGTAGGCAGGGCTGACCGTCCGTGGCCATTAGCTCAGGTGAATTCCGACAGCGTCATTGAACTCCAGGCGACTACGGAGCTCTTTCGAGAATCTCCGCACACGTCGTGTTGTCTCACGAAGGTGGAGGCGCACGTCAGGAAAAATTCACACGAGAAAATTCCGGAGAGGGTTGAAACGCACCTAACGTCAAGTTGTACGATCTGAAAAATAGACGGCGAGGGTCGTCAGCGTACAAAAACCTCCAACGAGCGACAGTGTGCGAATGTCTCAAGTCTTAGGCTCACGCAGGAAGCGGCAAGCATCAAATGCGCCGTGCCGGGATCCGGCCCGGCCGCCACGGTCCGACGCGCACTGCTAATCCGATTTCAATATTGCCGGAGTGGCGCGCGTAAGCCGTCCGGTTGGACTGTAGATGCGCGGCGACAAGCCGACACTCGCGCTCAAATCTGCGGGATGCGTATGGCCGGATCAGAGTGGCGCGTCGCGCCAAATGGGGTTCGAGGGGCGGTCATAATACGAACTGTTGGGAGATCTGAATGACGTCGCTCGAGAGCCTTGCGAGACATCACTTCGCATCCAAGACTGGATGTGCAGGTTGTCCCTGGGCAGCTTCTTCGACTGCCGATCCGAAGCGCACCCGGGCTCTATCGCGCAGGGCTCAAGGCTCTTGAACGGCGCTCGCCGTCTCTTTGCTGGGGCGGTTTTGCTCCAGATGCATCGATGAATACAACTGAGGGGGAATAGTGTGACAAGACAGCGTTCTTTGCTGACGCCTGGTCCATTGTCGTTATCGCTGGATGTCAGGAGCCAAATGCAGCTTGACCTTGCATCGCGCGATTGCGAGTTCAAGGAAGTGACCGCCCGCATGCGGCGGCTGATCCTCAATTTGCTGGCAAATGCCGACGACTATTCGGTGGTCCCGATTCAGGGAGGCGGCTCTTTTGCGATGGAAGCCGCTCTGTCAACATTCGTGGCTTCAGCCCACAAGCCACTCGTTTGCATAAACGGCATCTATGGCGAGCGCATATACAAGATGCTGCGGCTATGGGGGGTCGAAGCGCAGACGCTTGCCAAGCGGGCGACCGACCCTTTGGATCCTCAGGAGATCGGCGAGCATCTGAACCGAAATCCCGGCGTTACGCACCTGTGTTTCGTTCATTGCGAGACCACGACCGGCATCGTCAATCCGCTGGATGCAATCGTGGAGGAGGCGAGGCGGCGTGGCGTGAAGACGATCGTCGACGGGATGAGTTCTTTTGGCGGTATCGATATTGACCTGAGCAAGGGGGGCCCTGACGTCCTGGTCACGTCGAGCAACAAGTGCATAGAGGGGCCTCCGGGAGTAGCGTTTGTCATCGCGTCTCGCGAACTATTGGAGAAAGCGGTTCAAGAGCCGAGGTCATTTGTGCTTGACGTGAGAGATCAATGGCTCTCGCTGGAGCGCACAGGTGAATGGCGTTCGACACCTCCCACCCATATCGTTCAGGCAACGACCAGGGCACTGGAGATCCTGGAGGAAGAGGGCATTCCTGCCCGCCGCCGCAGGTATGAGAAGGTCAGGGACGATCTCCTCAAGGAGCTCGAGGGACTGGTCTCCCCGCTGCTAGCCGCGAACGTGCAGTCACCGGTCTGCGTTGCGTTCGTTGCGCCGTCGGGGATGGCGGATCAGGCGGCATTTGACGGGCTGTATCGCCACCTGGCGAGCCACAACCTTTACATCTACTCCAAGCTGCACGTTGCGACGCGGAGTTTCCGGATCGGCTGCATCGGGGAAATTCAATCCGGTTGGATCCAGCAGTTGGGTTGCGCCTTCCGGACATACTTCCGCCCTGGTCAGGGTGCGGCAGCGCGACCAATATCCGCCCAGGAGACATCCCAGGCCCTCGTCAAGGTGCCGCCTAGCGTGGCAGCGGGCGCGCAAGTGCCATGGTCCCCCGAGACTGCCGTTCTGCACGCGGGTTACCGTCGCGACCCGGTGACGAAAGCTGTGGCCGTGCCGATATATCAGAACACGGCTTATGAACTCGATGGCGATCTGAACCACATTGCCGATGTCTACAACGTCAAGGCTGATGGGTTCACCTATACAAGGATCATCAATCCGACGACGCGCGCGCTGGAAAGAAGGTATGCGGCGGTCGATACGGGAAGGGATTCGCTCGCCGTCGCATCAGGGCAAGCGGCAACCTTCCTTGCCATCGTCAACCTGGCAAGCGGGCAGGTCGGGGATAATGTCGTCGCCTCGCCATATCTGTATGGCAATACCTGGAACCTGCTCCATAACACGCTGAAGCGTCTTGGCATCAGCGTCAGGACGGCGGATCCTCGAAGGCCCGAGACGTTCGAACGTGCCATCGATGATCGCACGATATGCCTGTTCGGAGAGGTGATTTCGAACCCCTGTCTGATTCCGCTCCCGGTCAAGCAGCTCGCGGAGATCGGTCGGAAGTACGGCGTTCCCCTGGTGGTGGATAATACGACGACGCCACTGGTGTGCCGGCCGTCAGATCTCGGTGCTGCGATCACGACGTACTCCGCGACGAAATACATATGCGGCCATGGCACCACACTGGGCGGACTGATTGTCGACAACGGCAAGTTCAGCTACCGCGGGGCCTCCCGCTTTCCGCTGTTCAACGGTCCTGACGAGGCGCATGGCGGGATTATCTGGCGCAGCGCGCTGCAGGATATCGACGATCTTGGAAAAAGCGAGTTTCTGCTGAAGGCTCGCATGACTTGGTTGCGCGATACGGGGGCTGCGATCGCTCCGTTTGCGAGCTTCCAACTGATCCAAGGGCTTGAGACGCTGCCGCTTCGCATGAAGCAGCACTGCGCCAACGCCAGGGTCGTCGCAGACGCTCTCAAGAAGCATCCAAAGGTGCGCCGTGTCTTCTATCCGGGGCTCTTCGAAGGCGCCGATCGGGAAACCGTCGACCAGACGCTCAACCCGGCATATGGGCACGGCGCAATGGTCATGTTCGAGGTGGAGGACGAGCTGGCCGGACGCAAGTTCATCCAGAACGTCGACTTGATGTATCACGTTTCGAATGTCGGGGATGCCCGCACACTGGTGACGCATCCCGTCTCCACGACACACACAACCGTTCCACGGGAGAAGCGCGAGGCCGCGGGCATATTTGGCGGTTCGATCCGGCTTTGCGTCGGCATCGAGGACGTCGACGACATTGTCCGCGATCTGCACAAGGCGCTCTCCGCAATCTGACAACCTAGAAGGTGATCAGGAAGGGATTCTCATGAATCAGCCAGAAGCTTGGAAACTGAGGTCGTCACGCTATGAGGCCGTGCCATTCAGCCGCGAGATCAATAAACAGCTCTCCGAGCTGAGGCCCGATAACATAACGGGTGCTGCGTATATCGCGAAAGACTACGTCGTGATCGCGGCGTGCACGCTCGCGACCGTGTCGGTCTCATGGTGGTTGTATCCACTCGCAGTTCTTCTGATCGGCGCCTACCAGCGCGGATTGACGACGATCGCCCATGATGCGGCCCACCGCACGCTCGCGAAGAACACCACCTGGAACTACGTCCTCGGGATTCTGTTCGCTGCCTATCCGCTGTTCCAGCGCCACTGGGCCTACCGGATCTCACACGTCTATTTGCATCATCCCTATCTCGGCGACCCGGACAAGGATCCTGACCTGAAGTTCTTCATGGCCAACGGTGTTTATGACGTGCAGCCGCCTGAGCGATACGCGTTCAACCTGATCTGGAAGCCGATATTTGGCGGTGCGACGGTGGCGTACCTGAAGTATCTCTGGACCAACCGGTTTTCGATCAGAGATGCCGAGGACGAGAGCCGCTCAGGCATACTTATCGACAAATATGGCTTCTATCTCTTCTGGATCTGCATCCTGGGCGGATCATATGCCCTTGGGCTGCTCCACATCGTGATCCTGTTCTGGATCGTGCCCTATCTCACCACGTTCCAGGTGCTTGGCTGGTTTGTCGAACTCGCCGAGCACTCACCGATGTGCGAGACCGAGACGCAGAACGTCTATCTGACCAGGAATCGCAAAGGAAATTTCCTGGAGCGGGCCATCCTGGGGCAAAACCTGGATGAATATCACCTCGAGCATCACCTCTCGCCCGGGATCCCGTTTTGGCTGTTGCACAAAGCCCAGAAAATCAGGATGCAGGATCCGGCTTACGCAAAGGTTGCCGCAAGCTGGGGAGGGCTCTTCGTCAAGGGGCCGCAAGGTCAGCCGAGCGTCATCACTCAGTTGAAGGAGCGAAACCGTCGTCTGTATGAGCAGTCTGTGCGCGGTGCCAGCACGAGCGGACAACCCGCGTGACATTGCACCGGCCAGACAAAGCCCGCGCCGTGGTCGGCATCACCTCGAACCGTCTGTTGGTCGATGGTGTGCATCGCGATTGGTTGCGGCGCAAGTACGTCAAGGCCCTGCTTCATCATGCGGGAGTGGCGTGCGTCATATTGCCGACGATTGACGCTGAAGATGCGTCGGTTGAAACCGCTCCGGCGATCATGCAGGCTCTCGACGGACTCGTGTTGACGGGAGACGAATCCAATGTCGATCCTGCGGTTTTGACGGCGCCTGCGTCCTGTCCGGGAGCTGATCAGCAGGACATCGAGAATGGAATCCGTGATCGTCCCCGGGACAGGCTATCCGCGGTAGCGATCAAGAATGCAATTGCGCTCCGAATGCCGATCCTGGGCATCTGCCGCGGTTTGCAGGAGCTCAACGTCTATTTCGGCGGCACGCTTCGCTCATCCCTTAGCGCGTGGAGTCTGGGAAGTGGCCAGATGCATGCCGAGAAGACAGACCGCCCGAGAGATCGCCAGTACGATGTCGCACATAGCATCAGGGTATGTCCCGACGGTGCGCTCTTTCCGATCGCGCGCACCGTCGAAGCACAGGTCAACTCCCTTCACAATCAAGGCATAGAGGTGCTGGCCAGTGCGCTAAGACGGGAGGCGTGGGCGCCTGACGGTCTGGTCGAAGCGGTCTCGGTCGTGGGCGCGCCGACGCTGCAGATCGCCGTGCAATGGCACCCCGAATGGCACGCCTCAACCGATCTGCTGAGCAAGCGACTATTTGCGGCGTTCGGAGAGGCGTGTCTTGCATACGCCGAACAAAGAAGCACGAGAGGTGGACAGTGACATTTCAAACCAAGCGCGGTCCGCTCAGATCAAAAGGGGAGTGCACCGGAACCGACGCGCCGGCATGGTTCGGGGCGCGCGCTGCGCCGCGACAGCCTCGAAGCAACGGCGGACGATCGACAAGCCGCTTCGCTCTGGGAGTTCTCTTTGTGGCGCTTTACGTCGTCCTGAGCGCGGCAGGCGAGGTGTATGCGGCATCGTATTTTCAGCAAGCAGACCTGTTCGTCGCTCTGTTGGTGTCCTTTGCTGCGGTATGTCTGTCGTTCAATCTGCTGGCTGGTCACGGGACGGGCAAGGCACGAGCAACGAAGCCAGCGCTCGTGGCTTTTGTGTCGCTCAACCTCGTGACCGCGATCAGCTGGATCGGATTGTTTGTCGGCCTGAAATACGCCGAACCTGCGATCGTCGTCGCGTTCATGGTGGCGCTAGGACCCGCCGCAACGGTTTGGTTGAATGCGCTGATCAGGCGGAAGGGTATCCCTCCGGCATCCGACATCGTCGTGAGCGCCACGATTGCGATGATTGGCGGCTACATGATCTGGATCTCGGTCAGCGGCAATGCGGGCGTACAGTGGGGACCTCAATCGTCCTTCGGCATCGTCCTCGCAATCGTGGCCGGCCTATCGCTGGCGCTCACAAATATACTGGTCAAACTGCTGTTCGATTGCGGGTTTTCGGGCCGACAGGTATTGGCGCATCGGTTCTATGGAACGATTCTCCTGTTGCTGGGACTGGTCGACTATTCCTCCATGATGCTTGAGATCTCGCAACATTGGCGTGCGATCGCGGCGATTGGGCTTTCCACGATCATTGTTCCGCTGCTCTTGATTCAGGAGGGCATCCGCCGCGTCGAGCCCTTCACCGTCAACATGGTGCTGTCCACCGCCCCTGTCATCACGTTCCTGTTCCAGTACTTCGATTCTCGTATCGTGCCTTCGCTCCACACGTTCATTGGAAATGTTCTCATCACGATTGTCGCTATCGGCAACGTCTACTCGCAATATCGGAGGACCGCATGAACGAACGCAAATGTGTAATCGTCGACGCATATTCGACTGGCAGATTTCTACCTGAAGAGTTCAGGCGGTACGGAATTGGAACGGTGCACGTGATGTCGGCTGCACAGATCCCAGCCATCTTCCAGTCCCATTTCGACGCGGACCTGTATGATGAAGTCATTCGTCCCCGCGAATGCATGGCCCACGACGAGATCGTTGAATTTCATCTTCAGGCGCTCCGCGGCAGGGAGCTGGATTTCGTTATTGCGGGGTCCGAGACCGGAGTTGAGCTCGCCGATTCCATCTCGGAACGGCTGGGCTTGCCTTCGAATGGGACGGCTCTGTCAGCCGCCCGGCGTGACAAATCGCGGATGTCCGAAGCGTTGGCCGCGGCAGGCGTGCGATCGATCAGGCAGGTCGTGTCAGACAATGCCGTTGAGATCGCAAGCTGGAAACGTCAAGAGAACTTCGATGAGATCGTGATCAAGCCGCTGAACAGCACAGGCACGGAGGACGTGTTCTTTTGCTCGGCCGATGCGGATGTCGAGCGCGCTCTGGCTGCCATCGTCGGAAAGACGAACCGGGTCGGAGCGTTCAATGAACTGGCGCTTGCACAGGAGAAAATAAACGGTCAGCAATATACCGTGAATGCCGTCTCGATCGATGGAGAAGCGTTCGTCACCGAGGCCTGGACCTATGAGACCGTTCCCGTCGAGGGCGCGTCATCGGTCTGCTCACGCGAGTGGTTGCTGGGAGCCAGGGAGCCAATCGTTCTGGAACTGTCCGATTATCTTGTGCGTGCGTTGCAGGCGCTGCGGATCGTCAACGGACCCTCGCATGCAGAGATCATCGTCGATGATCGCGGACCAGTTTTGGTTGACTTCGGAGCGAGACTGCAAGGAACCATGTCGGCAAAGGCCCGGACCATGGCGTTGGGTGACAATCATATGTCGCTGACGGCCTGGCGGTACGCAAATCCCAAGGAATTTGGGGAGTGTATGAGGTTGCGTGGGGCCTACAAGCGACAGGCTCATGCACTGTGCGTCTCGTTGATTTCCGATATGAGCGGTGTCGTTGCCGGTTACTCCGGATTAGATGCAATCCGCAAGCTCTCGAGCTTCGCGGATGCCATCGCATTCGTTCCGATAGGCCAAAAGCTGGTCCCGACGATCGACCTGGTGTCCACACCCGGCATCGTATACCTCGTCAACAACGACTTGGTACAGCTTGAGGATGACTATCGCCAGTTGCGTGCGCTGCGGATGAACCAGGTGTTCGATCTGACGGCGCAGGAAGGCGGCGAATGACGGACATCCGTGTGGCTCGCACGAACTCGCCTCGTGCGGCGATGATTGGCGTAAGCGACTTTGACGGCATCCTTCGAGGTAAGCACGTCCTGGGTGAAGATCTCTCGGATGGAGACAAGATCGTCAAGTTCTCTGAAGCTGTGCTGGCGTGGGATTGTGCGGACCGGGTCATTCCCGCAGGATTTACCCAAAAGCCGCTCTCAGCATTTGGAGATGCCGATCTGCGTGTTCTGTCCGGCACAGGCCGTTTGGTATCTTATCTCGGCGATCAGGATCTCTACCTTGCCGAGTTTATGGGCGCACATGAGGACATCTGCCCGCGAGGTATCCTGCGCAAAGTCCTGAAAAGGGCAGCTGATCACGGATACGGCTGCACGGCCGGGTTCGAGTTCGAGTTCATGCTGTTCAATGAGAACGCCGACACAATTGAGGACAAGCCGTTCGGCCAATGGGCTCCGTTCACGCGAGGTCCTTTCGGTTACTCGATTGCGCGCTCTGTCGCGCACCAGGAGCTGTTCGGCGAGATCCTGGCGCTTTGTGAGAAGGCCAGAATACCTCTCAGCGGCTTGCACTTCGAGACAGGGCCGGGCGTGGTTGAAGCATCACTTCATCATTGTAATGCCCTGGAAGCTGCGGATCGCGCGATCATCTTCAAGGCAATGATAAAAGCCTGGGCGCAAACGAAGGGCATGATGGCAACATTCATGGCCAAGGTATGTGAGGAGTGGCCCGGCCAGTCGGGCCATATTCACATCTCGATGTTCTCGGACGGTCGGAATGTGTTTTACGACAGTAACGCGTTTGGCAACGTCTCAAAGATCATGGGGAAATTTATCGGCGGACAACTGAACTACATGAATGAGTTCTGTGTCCTCGCCGCGCCGAACTTCAATAGCTACAAGAGACTGGTCCCCGGCTACTGGGCGCCGGTCTGCCCAAGCTGGGGAATTGACAACCGCTCCTGCGCGGTGCGGGCCATTCCGGGGGAGCCGTCTGCACACCGGCTTGAGTACAGGCTGGCTGGCGCAGACATGAACCCATATCTCGCTCTCTCATGTGCCGTCGGTTCGGGCATGCTGGGCGTCGAGACAGATGCGGTCTTGCCGACTTCGATCGTCGGTGATGCGAGCATGGAGATGTGTTCTCGCTCCGGGAGGCTGCCTCAAAGCCTGTCAGAGGCAACATATCGGTTTGCACAGTCCCCGGCGGCCAACGATGTGTTCGGAGAAAGGTTTGTCGAGGCCTTTTCCAGCTCCCGGCGCTGGGAGTGGGAGGCCGTTCAACATCGGGTGACTGACTTTGAACGTCGGCGGTACTTCGAGATCATCTAGCTGTTCGCCCTATTGAGGATTGCGGCCATTGCGCTGCAGTTGATCAGGGCCAGGGCGTCCGTCCGGGACAGCCGCGCAAGTTCACGCCTGGACCCTTCCTTCCTTCGCCGTCTTCCTGGAGGCTGGCGACCATCACAATGTAGCTATCCATGTTGCGGCGCGTCAGCTGAACCTCCGGCCGCATGGCGCGACCGGAGGTTGACCCCAACAGGGATTCGCGTCAGTGCCGCTTGCTGCTTATCGGCGTGTCGTTAGTCGCAGGGTCGTCAACTGCCTCATTGTCGGACGCGTTGCCGTCGTCTGCATTCTTTGCGCCCTTGGTCGACTTCCTGCCCGCTTTTGCGCCCGCAGTCCTGAGCTTAGGTGAGGAGTCCTCATCATCGCTCATCCCGCTCTGTGTGCTTGTTCCTTGCACGCCTTTGCGAGCCTTGGCGTCCGCGGCAAGGCTTTGCGCAATGACTGGGTACGCAAGGAAAGCCGCAAGGCCGCATGCGAGTACAGAGGTCTTCACCAATTTCATTCGTGTCTCCTGGGTCGATTTGCTTGCGACGAACGATTTCGGCTCAACGCCGCGCCGTCCGCCTGCACCGCTTGCATCGCGTCAAGCGCTCGAGCAGCGCGGCTTCATCTAATCTCTCTTGTGTGGTCATCGTTTAGGAGATTTGAGGTAAATTCGCGAAGTTGTTGTCTTACCTGTGGCGATACAACATCCGTATCGTCGGGAGGAGTCGAGGATCTGCGCTGCTGAAATCGCCGGAGTCCCCGGCCGGGGGAGATAGATGCGCGCGTCTGGCGGCTTTGAAGTTCTCACCTCTGCAGTCATCTCAAGGCAGGCACCGCTTTTGTCGTCGCGCTTGTCAGCATCCTGTAAGCTAGGCTCCGCAGTCTACCGCAATCCGAAGGCCGGCTTTGGCGGTTCTCACGGTGCTGGCCGGGATAGGGGAACGTCGCCGGGATTCTCGGTTGAATCGTCCCTATCGTGAGTCTGCGTTTGCGCGACGGTCCTCGCTTGGTGCGAAATCCGTCGCAGGGCCGCCCCTAGTGGCTCGTCACAGTGATTTTGACGGTTTGATACCGAGCCAGCTTAGGATCGGCAAGTTCTCTGGCGGCACGAGGATTTCGATGCTTCTGGGGATATCGGCTCGAC
>NZ_JBUYWT010000078.1:0-29644 GCF_055264925.1 Bradyrhizobium sp. KZN70725 | reverse complement strand
CGAGGCGACGGCGGCAACCGAAGCTGCCTGGCTGCTGATTGCACACATCAGGCTCCTGACCCGCAGACTCGCGGCTGCAGCTAAGGTTGGGTGATTTATGAGTCAGACTCTGAGGAGCGCCACCGGGTCCGCGCGAAGCGCGGCCCGATGACAGGCTCCGCGCGTCTCGAAGGATGAACGGCCCGGCTGGTGCCCGTCCATGCTTCGAGACGGCCGCTTCGCGGCCTCCTCCAGCGGCAAAGGCGAAGCCTTTGCGCGGGCATGACGGATAACGGGAAAACCGTACGGCCCGACCTCAGGCCCTCGCGGCCTTCATCACGCCCCAACCGGCGATCGCGGCCATCAGCAGCGAAATCAGCGCGTTGTAGCCGGCGAGCGAAATGCCGAGGAAGCGCCACTGCACCTCGTCGCAGCGCACCACCTTGACCTTGTCGAGCTGGTCCAGCAGCGAGCCGGCCTTGCCGAAATCCACCATCGGGCCGGTGCAATCGGTCGGCCCCGGCCAGACCCCCCATTCGACACCGGCGTGATAGGTGCCGAGCCCGGCATTGGCGAGCGCGGCGAGGCCGAGGATCACAAGGCCCGCGAGCAGCACCGGACGCGGCGCGTCGCGGGCGGCCGCGAGCGCCACCACGGCGCCGAGCGGCACCGCGAGGTAATAGGCATAGCGCTGCTCGAGGCAGAGCGGACAGGGCATGATCTCCAGCACGAGCTGGAAGAACCAGGCGCCGGCCAGGGTCGCCGCCGCGATCACGGCAATCGCCAGCGCCGAGGTCAGCGCCGGATTGCCGGCGGCGGAAGCATGCGACGGATGGGCGGTGGCAATCGTCACGTCGGTCCTCCGGGGCGCATCGTTCGGGAGGGTCATGGGCCCTGCTCCAAGGTCGTCGATTGCGGTCGTATCGCGTGAAAATACCGCTGTCGAGGCGCGGGACAATCACATCCGCGCGGGTTGACCGTGACGGCCGCCGTCCGCCGCGGTCAGATCGCGTTCAGTCGGTGATGCGTGGGAACGCGCAGGCCCCACTGGGTCATCGCCGCCTGCAGCTCATCGGAAAAGAAAAGGCTCGGATTGAGCAGCCTGCGTTCATGTACGTCATCGAGATCGACGAACCGGACAATAGCGTTACGCTCGCGCCTCCGTCTCGAAGTAGGTTGCCGCAGCCGCGGCCAGGCTTGGGGACGGTGGCAGCGGCTGCCGCCGCCGGGCAAACTCTTCCGTGACTGCCATACGGACGGCAACGGCCTTGCGTCGTCCTCGGGGTCACACCCGCCGGAAATTCCGCTGCCGGGGCGCGGGACATCCCGCCCGCGCGGGTTGACCGTGACGGGCCGCCCGCTATAGTCCGCCGCGCTTCGCGACCCCGGCCTTCCCGGCCGGGACCATTGCGAATGCCCCTGTGGCGGAACTGGTAGACGCGCTCGACTCAAAATCGAGTTCCGCAAGGAGTGCTGGTTCGATTCCGGCCAGGGGCACCAACTAGGCTGTTCGCATCATTCGCAAGCGTTCGCAGCCGTCCGCGCGGCGCTTCAAACCCTTGAAAAATAGGCACTTCTGCATAACTCGGTGATCGTCACCGTTTGTTCTCATCCGATCCCAGCCGTTCGATTTGTTGGTATTTCTGTTGGTATCGGGAGAACAGATGTTCACGGCAACTTCCGTTATTCCTGACTAAAGGAATTGAGCAGATGGCCCGCAAGAGCGACGGCGCGCACGCAAATCCAAAGCAGATCAGGACTGACGTTGACTGCCGAGCTGCCCGCCCGAAATTCGGCGGGGACGCGTGGTAGCGCGCTCCGCGCCGCTTCATCTCGGCCTCAGCATTATAGGGCATGTATTTCGCAACTCCGGCCAGCACTTCTTCGCGCCACGAAAAACCGGTGATGCGCTTGCCGGCGACCAGCAGCTTGCCATCCGAGAGTTTTGTGTTGAGCAGGCCGCAATAGCCGTGGCAGACGGCGGAGACGATGCCGCCACGCTCCCAGATGACGCGAGTGATCTCTTGCAGCCCTTCGCTGTCCGGAAAATCCCACATGACTGCGTGACCGCCGGTGAAATAGATCACATCGTAATCCGCTGGGTCGATCTCATCAGGCCGCGCCGTCGCCGACAGAAGCGCCATGCGGCTCTTGTTCGCCAGCCACGCCTTTGCCGAGGCGTCCAGGAGCGGCCATTTGAGCGCGCGAGGTTCGAGCGGAGACGACCGCCCTTCGGGCTCACGATCCTCTGTTCGTAACCTTTTTCCGCGAAGACATCGAAGGCGTGCGTCAGTTCGGACAGCCACAACCCGGTCGGGTGCGACCGATCGTCATAGTAGGCGACGTTGCTGACGACATGGAGAACACGCCTACTCATTGTTGCAATACCTTCGAAAAGCCCGAAGAAAGGAGCGCGCCGGAGATAGTCCGGCGCGCGTCATTCATCCACGGATGAACGCGAGAAGATCGGCGTTGATCACATCTGCGTTGACCGTGAGCATCCCGTGCGAGAAACCGGGATAAATGATCAATTTGCTGTTTTGCAGCAGCTTGTCCTGCATGAGCGCTGCCGCCTTGTAGGGGACCACCTGGTCGTCGTCGCCCTGCATCACGAGAGTCGGGACGGTGATCGCCTTCAAATCCGCGGTCTGGTCGGTTTCCGAGAACGCCTTGATGCCTTCGTAGTGAGCCTTCGCGCTTCCCATCATGCCTTGCCGCCACCAGTTCTCGATGACCCCCCGCGAGGGCTTGGCGCCCGGCCGGTTATATCCGTAGAAGGGACCGGCGGGCACATCGAGGAAGAACTGAGCGCGGTTGGCGGCAAGCGCCGCGCGGAAACCATCGAACACGGCGATTGGCGTGCCCTCGGGATTCGCGTCGGTTTTGACCATCAGGGGTGGCACTGAGCTGACCAGCACCGCCTTGGCGACGCGCCCTTGTGGTTGGCCATGCTGCGCAACATAGCGCGCAACCTGCCCGCCACCTGTCGAGTGGCCGATATGGATGGCGCTTCGAAGATCAAGATGCTCGGCGACCGCCGACGCATCGGCGGCATAGTGGTCCATGTCGTGGCCTTCGCTGACCTGGCTTGACCGTCCATGGCCGCGCCGGTCGTGCGCGACGACGCGAAAACCCTGCTTGAGAAAGAACAGCATCTGGTTGTCCCAGTCGTCGGCGCTGAGCGGCCAGCCGTGGTGGAAATGGATAGGCTGCGCGTCCTTTGGCCCCCAATCCTTGTAAAAGATGTCGGTCCCGTCCTTTGTTTTAACAAATGCCATGACGACTTCTCCTTTGTTGACAGGCCCACTCCGGTGATGTCGCTTTCAAATCGCGGGCAGAGCGTTCAATGAACGCGGCAGGTACAAGACCATCTGCGCGTCTTTGACGACATCGAACCGCAAGATGGTGCCCACGCCTAACCCGTTCAGCAACTGGCTGATCGGACCGCCGGCGCGCGACAGTTTAACATCGCGCGGAAACAGCGTCTGTGCGAGTTCGATAGGGTTGGTAACAAACTGTGTCTGCCGCCACTCGCCATCCACCAGCCCGATCGACGTGTTAGTTGAGAGGCGCGACTGCGATGTTATCCGGCGAAGCGTCGGCAGTGGTGCGGTCAACGTCACGTCCGATTTTCCGTCGGTCGCTGCGATGCTGGCCGTGATGCCGTTCGACGAGACATCAAGCCTTATGTCGGTCAGCCATTTCGGTAGTTGATAGCCATAGACTCCGCGCACGCGGGCGATCTCGGTATCTACCGGCAACGCCAGCACATGCGCGAAGAAGCTCTGCCGCCGTATCGAGTCGAGCAGCTCCAGCACGTGTGGTCCACGCGCGCCTGGCCGGCGGATGACGATGGCGACCGATACCTCGTTATAAGGATCGTTGTCACAGACCGCGTAGGAGAAGAAAGTGAGCGCTACGAGTCCGTATCCGGGCAGCGCATGCAGCGGCTCAAGCGGCGACGGCAACATCGAACGCAGCTTCTTGAGCGGCGCGAGCATCAAAGCCTGCACGTTGCTGGTGCGGTAGTAGAAGTTGGGCGCCCACGTCGGGCCGATCCGCGACGGAACCATCACTTTCGGGATGCGCCGGAAGAAATCGATATTGCCGGCGGTTGGATCTTTTGCCACCTCGTCGAGCTCGGGATTGGAGCGAAAGCGGTCATAGTAGCCGCCTTTCGGCACCATGACCTTGTGACCGGCGAACTCGACTTCCGTTAGGTCTTTAGCCATGAACGATGACTTTCGTCGATAAGCGAGGCCGGCGGACGGCCCATGGTATGCCGCTCGTCCCGCCAGCGGACGGGATGGTAACGTTGAAGTCCAGTTTAAGCTCAAGCATTAATTGCGGTTCCCTCCGCTGGTTGCGATCCCGGCGATCTGCCATCAAGCCGCCGCCTTTCGTTCCGTCACCCAGCGGCGATATTGGCGCGCGCTGCGCTTTGCCTGCATCTGCGAGGTAAGCAACGCCCAGACCGGCGATACGTTAGGCGCGCTGCGCCGGTTTCGGCTAAGGCGGACTAACTGGTAGCGGACGGCGGCCATATACGCCGAAGACGCGACCGGCTTGTTCTTCCAGGTGATCGGCTTGAGCTTTGGAGCGTCCGATTTGCCGAGCCGCCAGTTGTGCGGCAGGTTCGGCTCGATCGCGAGTGCGGTCGCGATTCCTGCCATGGCCACCCCACTCTTGATCACGTTTTCCGCCACTTCACGGCGCCGGATGCCGCCCGTGACCATCAACGGCATCGTTGCGACCGCGGCGATCTCGCGCGCGAATTCGAGAAAATAGGCTTCGCGCGCCAGTGTGCGTTCGTCGCGCGCCGAGCCTATCATGGCAGGCGCCTCGTAGCTGCCGCCCGATAGCTCCACGAGATCGACGCCGAGCGGCGCAAGCATCGCAACCACGGCCTGAGCATCCTCCGGCGAGAAGCCACCGCGTTGGAAGTCGGCCGAGTTCAACTTGACCGACACCGCAAAGCCAGACGACACCGTCGCCCGCACGCCGCGCACGATATCGAGCAGCAAGCGTGCGCGATTCTCCAGATTGCCGCCCCATTGATCCGTGCGGTGGTTCGCGAGCGGCGACAGGAACTGGCTCAGCAAATAACCATGCGCCGCGTGGATCTCGACACCGGTGAAGCCCGCGCGTTCCGCGAGGGCTGCGGTGGCCACGAAGCGGCGTTCCACCTCGGCAATGTCGGCCGCTGTCATCGCACGCGGCATCGGGAAGACCTTGGACTGCGCGCCAAGGTCGAGCGGAATCGCGGATGGCGCCAACGTCTCCTGTCCGAGTCCCGCCGGCATCTGGCGGCCGGGATGATTGATCTGCATCCAGACCTGGCCGCCGCCCGAGCGTGCGGTGTTCGCCCACGTCTTGAAGCGATCGAGGAAGCGATCGTCCTCCAGCACGACCCCGGCCGGACCGGTCATCGCGCGCGCATCGACCATCACATTGCCGGTGATGATCAGGCCCGACCCGCCCGCGGCCCAGGCCTGGTACAGGCGGATCAGTTCGGCCGATGGCGCATGATCGGCATCGGCCATGTTCTCTTCCATCGCCGCCTTGGCGACGCGGTTCGGGATCACGGCGCCACTAGGCAGCGCCAGTGGGGAAAACAGCGACATTATGGATCTCCAAGCAGAAAGTTGGACAGACCATAACCTTTGAGTTAAGTTGAAGGTCAACCCTTTTTCGAGGATTGTTCGCGATGAATATCGGGGAACTGGCGAAGCGAACCGGGCTGACCAACTCGCGGATCCGCTTCTATGAGCGCGCCGGGCTTTTGAAGACGGTCGAACGGCTGCCGAACGGCTATCGGACCTATCCTCCGGAGGCGGTGCTGATGCTCGAATTGATCACAACTGCGCAGAACGCTGGATTCAGCCTCGACGAAATTCGTTCGCTGCTGCCGTCCGATCTCGAGCAGTGGGATCATCCTGTGCTAATCGACACACTCCGTCGCAAGGTGGCGGATATCGGGAGATTGGAGGCGCGGCTCGCGCAGAGCAAGGAGCAACTGGTTGCGCTTATCAAGGACATCGAAGCGAGGCCTGACGACATCGACTGCGCTGCCAACGCACGGCGGGTGCTGTCGCAATTGCTAGGCAAGGAGATGGAGAGACCAACAGTGACGGTCGGTGACGTGAAGCTTTTCGGCAAAACAAGGCGTCGTCGACGTCCCAGAGCCGGCTAAATGCACTGGAATCATCATCGACCGCGCGGGCGGCGATGTGCGCCTTTTTGAACTGAGCTAACATCGTTGGCTGTTGGCCCATCGCGATATTTGCTGCGGTTGCGCAAAGGAGGTCCGTATTGAAGCCACGCGGACTTCGCCGCCGGTTTATGAGTACACGGCCTAGCACTACTTTGGCAGATTGTGTTTTCGCCGCTGTTTTTCACGGATTTGCTTTCGGCAATATGGGCACTGCTGAGACGGCGGCCGAAGGATGAGATCGACGATGGCGTGACGTACGGCTGGCATGGTTGGCTGAGGCGGAGGCCCGTTGATTCTTTTTTTTCCGCCCCGCGTATGCGAGGCGACGATGTTGCAGGAAGGCGTAGGCAATCATTGTCATCAAGGCGTGGCGATGAAGACCTTGCCATGATCGCCCTTCGAAGTGATCAAGTCCAAGTTCCTCCTTCAACTGCTGATGCGCCTGCTCACAAATCCACCGTGCCTTGATGGTGGCGGCCAGCGTGCGCAGATCCGTCGCCGCCGGAAGATTGGCCAGATAGTATTTCTTCTCCCCGGACGCACGTTGCTCGCCAATGAGCCAGGCTTCGTCGCCTGGGAGATGCTGCTGACCTTTATCCCATATCCGCTGCGGAGGGCCGTCGGCGGTCCGGACACGGAGAGCAGCAAATTGGGCTTTAAGCCGACCTTTCGTCCCGCTACGCCAACTCACGGTTTTCCATTTGGCGCCGGCGAGCATTTGTTCTGCGGCAATCGATAAGATATCGGGCACGTGGTGCTTTCGTGGTTTTCCGCGGACTTTGGTAATCGGCCAAATGAGCTTCACATCGACCGGATACACTTTCTGGTGCCGAGGGATGCCGACAGCCCAGGTCAGCCCGCGCTCTGTTAGCCCTTGTCGAAACGGTGCGCTGAGGCCGTATCCTGCATCCGCCAGCACACATCCAAAGCGCACGTTGGCTGCCATCGCGCGGTCAATCTCGGCTAGAGCAATCTCGGGCTTGGACCGTGCCGTTCGATGTTCGACTGGCACGCGAGCGCGCTTCAAACGAGATACGTCGCTTGTCCAACTGTCAGGCAGAAAGAGACGTAACGCGACCATCACGGGCACTTCGCCGCGCGCAAGCGTCAAAGACACCAGCGTTTGGCAATTTGCCGTTTTACCGAGAGCCGACGCGTATTGAGCCGCAACACCGACCGAGCGCTCACCCTTCTTCGGCAGTGAGGTGTCATCAATAACCAGCACCGCATCCCTGCCGCCGACAAGTCGGTCCGCCTGGTTGAGCAACTCTGTTTCCAGCGGCGTCGCGTCCCAGACACCGTCCGCAATGAAATGGTGCAACTGGTCGTAGTTGCCCGAGGCAAGGCGCTCCGCCATCGGCTGAACGCTCTTGCGATCGCCCGGACCGATCAATCCCGCAACATACAGAGGACACATCCGCTGCCGGGTCTTATGACCCAGCCGGTCCAAGAACGGCATCAGCCAACGTTCGAGTTCGTCTTCCCATCCGGGCATGGTCAGCCCTCCCAGAGCCGACCACCCATGAATCATTGAAAAATTGATTCGGGAATCCTATAAAACGCGGCAAAATCAACAATCTGTTCGCGGTAGGGACCCCCATCACTGGGCGCCCCCCGCGCAGATCCCGGCGAGCCCAATTAAGGCACCGGGCTCCTACCTCGGGTGTTTGACGGCGAAGCGCAGCTTCGGCCATGGATGAAGGATGCGAACCTTGGGGAGCCAGTCGTCGGTGATCTGCGTTATGCGATCCCAGGTCAGACAGTTCCGCTGACTGCGCCGCCGAAGCGTACGCCTCCAGAGGTCGGTCAGATAGAACCGAAACGCATTGAGCGCTCGGCCATTCGTCGGGACAGCAAAGTACGCAAAGTGGCCGGTCACGACCTGCCTGAGCCATCTCCCCTGTGCAGGGATCGGCCAGTGCATTCGGCGCCTCAGCTCCTCCTTGATCTCGCGGAGTTTGGTTCGCATGCGGTCGCTACGGGTCTTCCGTTGAAGCTGGAAGCGCCCTTGGCGTGATTTGCCGCAGATGAATGTGAACCCCATGAACGCAAAGGTTTCCGGCTTTCCGAGTCCGCGCTGCTTACGTTGAGCCGCCGCATGGCGACCAAACTCAATCAGGCGGGTCTTGGCCGGATGGAGCGTCAGCTCGCACTCCTCCAGTCTCGCGCGCATCGCATCGAGGAAACGACGTGCGTCGTCCTCGCGCTCAAAGCCGACCACTAGTCGAGTCGCCCGGGGGAGTTTCACCCCCAGGCGCTCACAGATCCGGACGTGAACGTCTCCGCTCATCCGGCTCTTACCGTCCAGCCGTCGTCTTGTGCAGCATCGGCCAATGGGCCAACAGCGTGGGGGTGCGGCACGCAATGTCCCGTACCCAGTGCTCTGCCCGTCTTCGATGTCGCCGCAGACGTTTGTATTTCGACATCGCCCATCGCGCGAGACATCGGTCGAGATGGCGTAGTGTCGGGTAAAGCGCCGATTTGTAGTACCGACCATAGTAGTTCATCCAGCCTCGAATGATCGGGTTGAACATCCTCGCCAGGTCGTCGATCCTCTTATCCACCCGGCAGCGTAGTTGCCAGGCACGGATTTCCTGTCGGATTGCCTTCGTCGCGGCATTGCTGACACCGGGGCTGAAGTTGACGAAGTGCTTTCCCCAACGGTTCTTCGACCGACGGGCGCGGAACGTGTAGCCCAAAAAGTCGAATTTCTGTTCAGGATAATCACCTCGCCGGTCGTCATCCTTACAATAGACTATCTTCGTCTTGTCCGGATGAAGCTCCAGTCCGCATTCGGCAAAGCGCTTCGCAAGCGCCTCCTTCAGTTGTTGTGCCTGCCGCTCACTGTCGCAATGGCAGAGAATATCATCGGCATAACGCTCGAACGGGATGCTCGGATGATTTCTTCGCATCCACATGTCGAACGTATAGTGGAGAAAGAGATTCGCCATCAGCGGTGATACCACCGAGCCCTGCGGCGTGCCCTTCTCACGGGGTTCAAGGGTGCCGTCTTCCAGTTGAACGGGAGCTTTAAGCCACCGTTCAATGTACAACAACACCCAAGCGCAGTCCGTGTGCTTCCGAATCGCCTTGAGCAAAAGCTCATGCGATATCGAGTCAAAATAGGCCCGAATGTCGAGATCGAGCACAAAGGGATGCCGCCAGCATCGCTGGCGAGCAACCCCAACGGCATCGAGCGCCGATTTTCCGGGTCGATATCCGAACGAGTCTGGATGAAAGTGCTTCTCCAAATCCGGCTCCAGATATCCTTTGACGACCGCCTGAGCAACGCGATCCGACACCGTAGGAATTCCTAGCGGCCTCTTCCCGCCGTCGCGCTTGTCGATCTGCACACGCTTGACCGGCGGTGGAAAGTAGCTGCCCGAAGACATTCGATTCCAGAGCTTGTACAGATTGCTCTGCAAGTCTGCCTCGAACACCTCGATCGACTGCTCGTCCACACCGGCTGCGCCCCGATTTGCTTTAACCCGTTTGTACGCCTCCCAAACCCAGCGCTTGGGGATGTCATACGGCTTTGCTTGACCCAAAAGAGTCCTCCCGTTTCCGGTTGTTCTTCCAATCAAGCGGGACAGTGCCGTGCCTTCGCTCCGCCACCATTACAGTGCCTTCGTCACTACTACACACGGCTCCGTCCCTGCATCGCGCATTGGTACTCAGACTCTTGTGGGGCTTCCACTTGAACCATTCCCTTGGCATCGCGATACAGGTTCCCACGTTCCGCACAGAAGCCTGAACCGAGGTCACGCCACCTCGCCTGCCGGACGCCGCCTGAGCCGTAAACAGGTATCGCTCAGACTGATCCCAAGATAACGACTACCCCTTGGTTTTGACGTCTTCCCTACGCTTTCGACAGTTCATCGGTGGTTCGCTTGCGCTCGTCTCCTCGATCCTTACCTGACAGAGTCTCGCTCTGCCTTTTCCGGTCTCGCTCACCACCTCGACCATTGGGCCGAAGCAGCAGCCGGTGGTTTGAACCCTGATCCTGCAACCCGAGTTCGAGGGGCCAACCCCCATCTTCTGTGCAGCAAGGCTGCTCAAAGGTGCTCTACATCACACCTCCTTCGCGCCGTCGTGGCGCACGTCGAGTCGCCCGGGGGAGTTTCACCCCCAGGCGCTCACAGATCCGGACGTGAACGTCTCCGCTCATCCGGCTCTTACCGTCCAGCCGTCGTCTTGTGCAGCATCGGCCAATGGGCCAACAGCGTGGGGGTGCGGCACGCAATGTCCCGTACCCAGTGCTCTGCCCGTCTTCGATGTCGCCGCAGACGTTTGTATTTCGACATCGCCCATCGCGCGAGACATCGGTCGAGATGGCGTAGTGTCGGGTAAAGCGCCGATTTGTAGTACCGACCATAGTAGTTCATCCAGCCTCGAATGATCGGGTTGAACATCCTCGCCAGGTCGTCGATCCTCTTATCCACCCGGCAGCGTAGTTGCCAGGCACGGATTTCCTGTCGGATTGCCTTCGTCGCGGCATTGCTGACACCGGGGCTGAAGTTGACGAAGTGCTTTCCCCAACGGTTCTTCGACCGACGGGCGCGGAACGTGTAGCCCAAAAAGTCGAATTTCTGTTCAGGATAATCACCTCGCCGGTCGTCATCCTTACAATAGACTATCTTCGTCTTGTCCGGATGAAGCTCCAGTCCGCATTCGGCAAAGCGCTTCGCAAGCGCCTCCTTCAGTTGTTGTGCCTGCCGCTCACTGTCGCAATGGCAGAGAATATCATCGGCATAACGCTCGAACGGGATGCTCGGATGATTTCTTCGCATCCACATGTCGAACGTATAGTGGAGAAAGAGATTCGCCATCAGCGGTGATACCACCGAGCCCTGCGGCGTGCCCTTCTCACGGGGTTCAAGGGTGCCGTCTTCCAGTTGAACGGGAGCTTTAAGCCACCGTTCAATGTACAACAACACCCAAGCGCAGTCCGTGTGCTTCCGAATCGCCTTGAGCAAAAGCTCATGCGATATCGAGTCAAAATAGGCCCGAATGTCGAGATCGAGCACAAAGGGATGCCGCCAGCATCGCTGGCGAGCAACCCCAACGGCATCGAGCGCCGATTTTCCGGGTCGATATCCGAACGAGTCTGGATGAAAGTGCTTCTCCAAATCCGGCTCCAGATATCCTTTGACGACCGCCTGAGCAACGCGATCCGACACCGTAGGAATTCCTAGCGGCCTCTTCCCGCCGTCGCGCTTGTCGATCTGCACACGCTTGACCGGCGGTGGAAAGTAGCTGCCCGAAGACATTCGATTCCAGAGCTTGTACAGATTGCTCTGCAAGTCTGCCTCGAACACCTCGATCGACTGCTCGTCCACACCGGCTGCGCCCCGATTTGCTTTAACCCGTTTGTACGCCTCCCAAACCCAGCGCTTGGGGATGTCATACGGCTTTGCTTGACCCAAAAGAGTCCTCCCGTTTCCGGTTGTTCTTCCAATCAAGCGGGACAGTGCCGTGCCTTCGCTCCGCCACCATTACAGTGCCTTCGTCACTACTACACACGGCTCCGTCCCTGCATCGCGCATTGGTACTCAGACTCTTGTGGGGCTTCCACTTGAACCATTCCCTTGGCATCGCGATACAGGTTCCCACGTTCCGCACAGAAGCCTGAACCGAGGTCACGCCACCTCGCCTGCCGGACGCCGCCTGAGCCGTAAACAGGTATCGCTCAGACTGATCCCAAGATAACGACTACCCCTTGGTTTTGACGTCTTCCCTACGCTTTCGACAGTTCATCGGTGGTTCGCTTGCGCTCGTCTCCTCGATCCTTACCTGACAGAGTCTCGCTCTGCCTTTTCCGGTCTCGCTCACCACCTCGACCATTGGGCCGAAGCAGCAGCCGGTGGTTTGAACCCTGATCCTGCAACCCGAGTTCGAGGGGCCAACCCCCATCTTCTGTGCAGCAAGGCTGCTCAAAGGTGCTCTACATCACACCTCCTTCGCGCCGTCGTGGCGCACCATCGTCCGCGTAACGCACGATGATCATGCCGCCGGAGGCCTCGCGTTGTCGCCAGCGCTTGGCCCACAGGTCGAGAGCGTAGTGTAGGTAGATGTTGCCGAGGAGCGGTGAAATCACCGAACCTTGACCCGTTCCCCTGTCATCAACGGTTACGACGCCGTCTTCGAGAATACCTGCCTTCAGCCATTTCTGGATGAGGCGGATGATGCGCTTGTCGCCGATCCTATGTTCCAAGAAGCGCACCAGCCAAGATTGACTGACTGCGCCAAAGAAATTTTGGATGTCGGCGTCAACGATCCAGTTCACCTGCCGCGTCTCGATCGCTGTGCAGAGCGCGTCCAACGCATCATGTGGCCCTCTGCCGGGCCGAAACCCGTAGGAAAAGCCACAGAAGTCTCCTTCGTAGATGGCGTTGAGCACGATGACGGTGGCGCCCTGGACGATTTTGTCCTCGAGAGCCGCGATCGCTAACGGCCGCTGCTTGCCGTCTGCCTTTGGTATGTACGTCCGGCGAGACGGTTGCGGGCGGTATGTTCCTCGTTGGACCCGTTTGTGCAGATCGGCGAGCTGGGGCTCGAGATCTTCCTCGTAGTCCTGCCACGTCATGCCATCCACTCCGGGAGCGGCCCTACGCCTGAGCGCAAAGAACGCCGCCCGCAGTGTATCGACATTGATGTGGTGAAGGAGCGCGGTGAACCGGTCCTTCTTCCTCAGCCTTGCGGCTGCCCGTACGCGGTCCAGCGACTGGGTCATGCGAGCCCGGCCCTGTGTCCGGTGTATGCGCCGCTGTTCCGCGTTTCCCTTGGTCCCCAGCCTTGGCTCCACCCACTCCTCCGCCGGTAATCCGGCTTTGTTCGTCGGCTTCTCAGCTACTATGCCAGAGTCAGACTTCTCCGTGTCGTGCATCAGCGGCTACGGCTCCTCGCCTTCCCGCTGCGGACCATATCCTCGGAGGAGGAAGGTGGCCGACCCGGAGATATCCCGGTTCCCGTACAAGGAGCTTCCATGCATGCCAGGGTCTACGACCACGCCGGGCTGGACGGGTGCTCGCGTTTGCGCACTCGCCCATGTTGCCTTCCGCTCTTTGGACAGCGTCGACGCCCGGGATAACACTGTTTCGCGGCTCAATGGCTGGCCTGCATGCTCCCCTACCGACGCTTCGCCGACCCCCTCGCGGAGGCCTGCGCACGGCTCGGGGCCGATGTGGTTCGCTACACCTTCATCGCAATGGACTTTCACCATCTACTCCTTGCCGGTCTCCCGGCGCACCCAAAGTAGTGCTAGTCTTCGATCCAGCGTTTGAGCGTCGCATGACTCGACACTGATTACTGATCACCTCGGAGACTATCTTCCTTCAATTCCAATCAATCCCGCGACAGGACCAATCGATCCAGTCATCCGCGACGAGCCGGGCCTTCCTGTTGAGCTTGGGGCGTGCGGTCGCATAACTCCTGTTCCCAGCGCGCGAGCGTCTCGCCCGCGCCGTAGCCCTGAGTGCGCAACCCCTGCAACACTGCCACGAGGCAATCATCGCGCTTCTGTTCGAGCTCAATGATCGTCAGGTTGTCGGTCCGTGCGTCTGACTGCGCGGCGAGTTTGTTCAGGAAGGCCTCGTTGTGCTCGGGGATATCGGTATACTTGGTCCAAGGCGACCTCAGCTCAGGTTCCCATTTCTCCACTAGTTGGCGCATCGCCACCCCGCCGCCTCCGATGATGAACGGACCCACGACAGCGCGGCGCAGTCCGAACGAATAGCGGATCGCGTCATCGATCTCTTGCACGGAGGCCACATCGTCATGCACCAGCCACAATGCCTCGCGCAACATCGCCTCCTGCAGCCGGTTCGCGATGAACCCCTCCACTTCTTTGCGCACCACAAGCGGATGCATCCCAACCGCCCGAAAGATCTCCGACGCCCGCGCCAGTGTGTCAGGCGCCGTGCTCTGGCCGGCACATAATTCCACCAGGGGCAATAGGTACACTGGGTTGAACGGGTGCGCGACGAGCAGACGCTCGGGGTGGTCGACCCCCGCCGCCAGCAAGGAAGGGCGCAGGCCCGAGGTCGAGGAGCAGATCAGGGTGTCTGGCGACGTGGCCCGCGCGGCGGCTGCAAGCAGCTGCTGCTTGAGCTCCAGGCGCTCGGGCGCAGACTCCTGCACGAGCTCCACATCACGCACCGCATCCGCGACGGATTCCACGACCGTTAGGTCACCCTCGGCCGGTAGCGGCGCCTGCGTCAGTCGTCCATATGCCCGCCGCGCGTTGGCCAGCATCTTCTTCACGCGCTCGACCGCGCTAGGTGACGGACCATAGAGCCGCACGTCCACTCCGTTGAGAACAAACCGCGCCGCCCAGCCGCCGCCGATGATCCCGCCCCCCAACAACCCGACCGCTCGCACCCGTTTCTCAGACATGAACATTGACCTTTCAAACCATGGACTTTCAGCGCGAGCTTCTGACGCACCTCGTCGGGGCGCATCACTCGCACCCCGATCCTCTCGAGAATCGCGACGGCCCACTGCACAAGCTCGGCGTTGATAGGCAGCTGCTCGCGAGAGAGGTACAGGTTGTCTTCCAACCGACCCGAATGTCCGCGCCGAGCGCCCTCCCGCCCCCCCGTGACCGCACAGGTGATGAACACCTCAGAGATCATCCTGACCTTCTCCTCTCGCTGACGCTTGATGGATACAAAGTGAACCCAGACGGGCCGTGAGTTTCATCTGCTGATGCATCACCGCTGCTATTTTACCGAACAGAACGACAGCGCATATGTTCATAGAGATCGGATCGGGAACGCCTAACGGGCAGCGCGCCATTGTGATGACACGCCCTAGCAGCTATCGTGCTCGTCCGAGCAATCGGCGTGCCACTCACGGAAAGCACGTGTAAGAAGCAGCCTCCGATTGGAATCACGCTGCAGATCGTCGGATTTTTGACGTCGCGGTAGCCACCGGACACGCTCCTCCTGTGATAGAGAAGCTTTTGGGCCGAGCTGTCACGATTGGCGAACTCACGGTTGATGCGCTTGATATCGGTTATAGGTCCGGCGATTATTCAATCGCGGGAACGCACCGGCTTAAGCTGTCGAAGCTATACTGGCTTTGCCCGAGGATTGCGCCTTTGTCGGCAAAATGCCCCCAATGGCTTACTAGCGGCGTCGCGTAGATCCGATACGCGCCCAAATAGTGAACCGCCTGGATTAAATGCCACTCAGCCGACGCCATCTTCGGTCTTCGGCAGTGCCGTGCCGGAGGAAACCCACGATGCTTCGGATTCGAACGGCGCAAAGATTGAGTCACGCCACAGGAACGCCGCCTTCGCTCCCTCAGCGCGCTGAAACTCACGGAAGCGCTTAAACTCGGAGTCAGACGTTCTAGTGATCAAATCGGCGGCGTAGCTGTATCGCAGAGCAGATTCTAGTCCCGCCACGAGAAGTGTGTTGTTTAGTGGCTTCTTTCGCCACACCAATGTTGGCAGCGCGACGCGAGACGTACGCTTCGCGACGCGCGTGACCTCCTTCTCAAAGCGATCTTTGGGAGAGACACGGCTTACGAAGCCGCGCCTGTACGCCTCCTCGGCGTCGAACATGTCTCCTGTGTAGACCAGCTCGCGACGGTGCTGACCGATCAGGTGCGACATCATCGCCTGTTCCACATCACCGACCCCCATCCGGGCCTGTGCGACTCGTAAGAGCAGTAGCGGACGTCACAAACATGCCTAGGTCCAGGCCCGGCTAGACATTAGCCGTTGATCGTCGCGATAACTGGCTTCAGCAGTGAAACACGGAGCGCACGAACTTGATCCGTTATCGGAAACCCTAATCAGATCATCAAAGCTCCAATCACTGAATGACGATCGGAATTTGTCTTCGGCCGTGTCAAAGCCGGTAGAAAATGCCCGACTGCCGGCTCTCGTGACCACCACACGCACGTTCGCATCGCGCTCGGCTATCGCGAGCGCATCTAACAATTCGTTGCACATTCGATAGAAAATGCATTGTGTTTGCTAGGTCCATTAAAAGTGATCCACGCGATACGATCGTCGGCTTGGTGGAGCATATCGTGTACGTGATCTGCTGCCTCCGATAGGTTTATTGCCGATATCACGCCATTCACTTCATCGGCGTCTAAATTGGGATTCACCGCGGCCAATTTTCCTCTCGGTGGCTTGCATCACCAAGAGGCTGCAAAGTTCGCGGATGATTGGATACAATACCGCCAGATAGAAATTGTCTTGTCGTCGCACGCTGGCGTGGGACCAGCGCTTGCTCGAGTTTGTGCTGGCGGCATCATCTCCACCGATTGATGCGGCGCACGGCCGCCCTAACTTTACCAATACCGTCGCCGCTCCCGAAGCTCTTGAACGCTTACAGAGGCAGTCTATAAAGCGCATCGGGCTGACGCAGTACTACCAGGAACAGAAGGGGCTCAAGATTTGTAGCCGACCGTGTCGTCGAGTTGCGAAGCCAAAAATGCAGACCGCTTCTGTCGGCCAGCGTTGCGGCCACATCAGAAATTTCGGGAACCTCTCAGACGACATATTCAACTTCGCGGGCAACGATGTTTTCCTCTGAGCGCGGATCATGTTCTTCTTGCGTCCGACGACCCAAAAGAATCCAGCCTCGGTCCTGGCGGCAGAGATCGCCGGTTTATCCTGAGCTGTTGCCTCACGCAGCTCGCTCTTCGATGGCAAGGGAGCGCAGGGGCACGGTCGGATCTGCTTTGGCGCGGCGCTACAGTATGTCGAGCCGCGTCGAGAAGGGCCGCATTCTCGACGAGTGCGAGGCGGTGTTGTACTGGATCGTGGTCACGACCTCCTCCGCGCTCGTCCGGCGACTTCTGACGATGCAATGCGCCATTCACCGGTGATCGAAGCCAACTATCTTGCGCCCACGGTCTATATTGTTTGGTCTGTACCAATCTTGCAAGAAGATCGGCGCACCGCGAGATCTGTACTCAATCGCGCCATGGCGTCAAAAGTGTGGATCAAGTCGCGCGCGGTTGTCATCTCCTCCGGTTTATGCATTCCAATGCAGGCCGGAATATCTACGCCCGTCGACAATTTTCGGGTTACGTTCCATTTGTCGGCAACGCGTGGCGGCCGAGGGCGGTTCAAGGAAGTCCGCCCCACTTTGAGGGCCAAGATAATGAGCGCACCTCACGATTGCGGGATACGCGGCAACGTGATCAGCGGATGCTCTAAGATTGGACCAAACGGAGCACGTCACATCATGCCGGGCAGCTTGGCGCCCCTAAATCGAGGAAGGTCTCGCGCCCGCCGCTATGATGATCCAATCGAAACCCGGCAGCGAGGCACCAGCCATCGAGATCCGTGCAGGCGCGACTCGGCGCCCGATCCATCGACGAGCGCCCCGAGACGCAGGCGGCGGGTAGGATATCGACCCCGGGGTTCGCGGACTTCCTTAACGCCGAGTCCGGATTTCAGAACTTGGCCATCCGCTCCCCTTTGCTAAACCGCGGCGGTCATGTGCTGACCATGTAGAGGGAAACGTCCATCCCCATCAGGGCAGCGGCTTCAGAACTTCCGTCAACCAAAACCAGCCTAATCAAGCGCGGTCGCGATTGGGGCCGGTCTGGCGCCGACCACGAGATCGGCAGATCTCGGGTCACCCCGTGACCCCCGATGTTGATTCGGTGGCAGTACACCGGCTTGACATGTCGAACTGGCAACTGGGTGCGTGCGAGAGCTGGCGTGAAGGTCGGCTTCATCGCCAGCGTTTCTCCTCAGTGTCATAGGCGCCGGCGAGCGGATCGCTCACGTCCATCAGCTGTCGTTTGAGCACTTTATTGCTGGAGGTGGTTCTAGGAAGTACCGGGGTAAAGGCGATGTACCGCGGTACCTTGAACACGGCAAGACGGGCACGAGCATGATCGAGAATGCGCTCGACGGGCAGTTCGTCTGGCGTGACGCCTTCCCTCAGTTGGACGAAAATCTTGACCTCCTCGGCGCGCTTCACATCGCGAACGGGCACCGCGGCCACATCTGAAATCTCGGAGATTTCGCGGATGACGGCCTCCACCTCACGTGCAGCGATGTTCTCACCCGAGCGACGGATCATATCCTTGGTGCGCCCCACCAGCCAATGAAAGCCAAGTTCATCGCGGCGCATCAGATCGCCGGTCTTGAACCATTCGCCTTCAAACGAGGCGGCATTTTCTTCCGGCTTATTCCAATAGCACGTGAAGATCCCACGCCCCCTCACCCACAGCTCGCCGACGTCACCGAGCGGCGTCGGGCTACCATCTTCATTCATCAGCCGCAGCGCCCGAAAAGGTGCGCGAATCCCGACCGACCCCGAGTCGGCGAGATCGTCGAACTCGTTCGTCATGATTGTGCCGAAGCCGATTTCCGTCATTCCGTAAGCATCTTGGGTGCGCACTCGAAACCGCTTCCGGAATTGGCGTACCAGATCAGGACTCCAGCCCCAATTCAGGGTCTGCTTCAGGCATGTCACCCCGTCTTCGTCTGCGGACTCGGCTTGGCGCCCTATCAGCTCGGGAAACTGACACCACTCGATGCGATGCTGCCTGATCCAACTGATGAACCGCGTTGAGCTAAGTTGCGGACCCAGATAGAGTGTGCCGCCCTGTCGATACGACCTCAGTAGATGCCCCTGCGGATCACCGTAAAAAAATGGTTGCACAGACAGATACCTCTGGTACGGCTGTGCCTCTGAGCACGCCGCCTGGTATGAGCTCACGCCCCAGTAGTCGTGGGTCAACGTGCAGCCCTTCGGAAAGCCTGTTGTCCCCGAGGTATATTGAATGTTCAATGGGTCGTCAGGGCGGACATCCTCCTCCACCAGAGAGTCGTCGCCCCCCTTGAGCAACTCATCGAGGGTAATTGCTGTCCCATGTAACGATGGTCCAACGAGAATTGACCGCTTCTTATTGAGGTCCCGCGGCCAAGGTTCCATCGCCGAGAACACTGACCATGCGGTCGCGTCGACGACGGCGAACTTGGCCTGTGTATCACTGAGAACATATTCGATCTCCCTCGGAGTGTAGCGCATGTTGATCGGGACCATCACCGCGCCAAGCTTCGCAAGCGCGAACCACAGGATCGGAAATTCGATGCGATTCGGTAGCATCACTCCAATACGATCCCGCTTGCGCACGCCGAACGCACGCAGCGCATGTGCAAATTTGTGGGATAATCGGTCCATCTCGGAGTAGGTCGCGCGCTCGCCGCGTTCGAAGACGTCGATTGCGGTCGTTGAGCCGTGCGTTCTCGCCTGCATTGAAACCAGCTTTCCGATCGTGATCGTGTCATATGCGGATTCCAGCGCTTCGATCTTGCGCAAGGCAATCGCGACGCACTCTTGCAACTGAGTTTGTGTCAATTTTGCCAGGGCCGTCATTGGATACTTTCAGATTCAAAGAGGCAAGAAAGGGGCGCTCAACCAACCGGCCGCCCCTTCATTGGACAGCTCGCTGAGTTTTCCCATCACGAGACGGCACTCGGCCTCGCCGATTTCCCAGACCTTAGCCTGCTGTCGCGCATGTGTGGACGAGACGTGAACGGTGTGCTGCCATCATTGCAAGATCGAACGTTTTGATCGCCCACCTCGCAACTTGCATCAATGTCGAAGAGCCAGCGCATGACGATGTAGTGCCCCTTTCTGACTCGATCAGGGTGATAACGGGATCGACGTATCTTTTGCAGAGCTTTGTTGGGCAGCGGACATTCATCCTTCGAGAAAACGCGAGAGGTGAAACAGACTAACTACGCTTGCCATCGTTGCCATGTCCTATCGTGATCAGCCGCGTCATAGCCTACACACCGCGAGTTAAGTAGCAATTGATGGTACCTCCCTAGCAAGAAGCAAAACACTACCTACTCTGAGGAGGAAGATTGTACTGGCTATTTGAAGGATCCTTTGGCGCGCATCAGCATACAAAGGCGGCAGGGCGCTGTGGAATGGCAGCGGTCGTATGGGGACCGACACCAAGCCGCGTCGCCGCGATGAGCTCGGCTCACGCTCGCAGGCCAGTACGATCTAGGCTCGCAGCGTCAGGAACTCCTGGTGGGGAAGGCGGGGTTTGTATTGGCGCCTGCGTCGGTGCACATCACATGAGCCGCAAACTCGCATCGCTTGATCACGATGCCAGACTGATGCCGGCCAAATACGTCCGCCCCTACAGCAAGGGACAGAAGAACGACATCAATGATGCCGAAGCGATTGCCCAGGCAGAGCAGCGCCCGACGATGAAGTTCGTCGCGACCAAGACCCCCGAGCAGCTGGATCTGCAGACATTGCATCGGGCGCGCGAGGGCGCTGGTGTCGCAACGCACCGCGATCATCAACCAGATTCACGCCTTCATGCTCGAGCGTGGGATCGCCATGCGACAGGGCATCGGCTTCCTACGCACAGAACTACCCACCATTCTTGCGACGCGCGCCGATTCCCTGTCACCACGCATGTTACGTGGTCATCGAGGAGTTGGCAGTGGATTGGCGCCGTTTGGATCAGCGCATCAATGGCCTATCCGAAGAAATGGAAGCCGTTGCCCGTCAAGGTCAAGCCTGTTCGCGCCTGATGACGGTGCCTGGCGTCGGGCCGATTATTTCGAGCGCCAATGGTAGCCCGGCTCAGCGCCTGCCGCACCTGAAGGCGCTCTTGCCGAGTGTACGCTTGCCGTCCGCTTGCTCATGGCCCTTGCTGACCTGGGCCTTGATCGCAGCGATGCCGGTCTCGATCTCATCGAAGACGAAGGCCCGCTGTTCATGGTCGCCATTCGCAGAGCCGAGCTTTTCCGATCGTCGGCCGAACCGGGGCGCGGTCGAAGGCCTTCTGGATCTACGTCAGCCGCTCGATGCGCGCATCGGCATCGGCATCGGCATTGCGGGCCTTGAGATCGACGACCTCGCTCGCCAGAGCATCGGCGCGGGCCGCCTTCTCGGCCATGGCAAGCACTATGGCCTTCAGCGTCCCTACGTCATTCGGGAGGTTGAGATCGTGCGGCGCCATTGGCCCGACCAGAGCACATTTTGCCCCGGCCCTCTTGCCCCTTCAGCTCACTGATTCACTTCGCCGCAGTGCCTTTACCCAACAATCTCCGGCGGTCTGACCGCCACGGTCCGGACCCGCTTCCAATCCATCCCATCCACCAGTGCCATCAACTGCGCAGGGTTCATCTGCACCCGATGATGCCCGATCCGTGGCCAACAGAACTTCGCCTTTTCAAGACGTTTTGAGTAGAGACACGCCGGAGCCATCCCACCACCCGTCTTTATTCTGTCGGCTCTATTGGCCCGGAACACACAAAAACGCGCCGTCGAACGGATCTGAGCCAGCATCGCGCACAAGCGCGACAAGTCCATCGATCCCCTTGCGGAGTAAACTGGATGGCTGGCAAGGGAACACCTTCACGCCAGAGGGGATCATGGCGAACGGACCGCCCGAATCAGCCGCTGCAAGTGCACCTCGTCGGCATCCACGCCGGCGCGCACAACGACCTCGCCAATCGCAATCCCGATCACCGCGTCCGACACACACGCCACCGCGACTTCGCAACTCGAGTGCCTCGCGGCATAATGTCGCTCCGCTCGAGCATCACGGCGCCAGACGAACAGCTGCGACGGGTAAATGTCGATCCGATCGGCGATCGCGTACGCTCGCGCCGGGCTCCAGCGCCTCTGCCACAAGTCGTGCCTTGAACTCATCCGACCAGCGTCGCCGAAGCTGGCGCGGCGCTCCCTCAAGACGGTCGGCGACTGCTTCGATTATGTGGAAGGTTCTAGTTCCACAACTAGACGCAGACATAGAAGCTCACATCTGCTCGCAAACTCAGCAGCTGATAGCCGATCGCCCACCACTCCGCCAGACGGGGTCTCTTTGCCGCTTACGATGCTGGCATGGCGTTGCCGACGCCATGCTTTCGGATAGATCGGCGACCGAAATGTGATCTCTCCTCCTCCGAAAAGCGGCTGCGCCTCATGCTCTCCGGACGACCGACACTTCTCTATCTCGGCGAGCATCGCAGGATTTCTAGATCAACTCAGCTGCCGATGTGAACGTTAATCAATGAAGTTGCCATTGTCGGTATAGGCGGAGATATTGGTATAGCGGTGCGTTATTTCTTCATCCACCTTTATGTCCTTTATTGCCACAATGCTCGCCCATGCGCCGGATTCGGCATCGGTCCACACTATTTGCGCATTTGGATACAAAGAGTGGTTCACCATCGAGATAAATCCGAACACGACATAGCCCG
This sequence comes from Bradyrhizobium sp. KZN70725, assembly GCF_055264925.1. Classification (NCBI taxonomy): domain Bacteria; kingdom Pseudomonadati; phylum Pseudomonadota; class Alphaproteobacteria; order Hyphomicrobiales; family Nitrobacteraceae; genus Bradyrhizobium; species Bradyrhizobium sp. KZN70725. Next base: position 7,232 of record NZ_JBUYWT010000078.1, on the reverse strand, counting down.
TCAGAGGCTCCGCTTTCAGATGCCGATCATCGCGCACGAAGTAGTACTCGAAGACACCCGTACGGTCCAGCAGCTCGGCTTGAGCACTATCAAAGCCCCACGTCGGAGCGCGCTCAATTAGATCTCCAACCTTGAATGGAATATTTGCAAACACGCCCCGGCCTTTTCGTGGTACAGTTTTGACATAAATTGCGTTGCTGCGGTCAGCTATCTTGTTGACCATCGTGTGTTCCTTCGCAATGAGCATTGATCTTTTCCTCATTGTGTTGATCGCGGGATGACTATTGACCGTCTACTAGCTCGTATGGGGCCGCGCGCCGCACTACTCTGTACTAGGACATATATGCCGCGAAACATCGACGTATCCGAACGATTTGAGCTGTGTCACGAGACCAGTACATTGACCGGTACTGTCACGGCATCAGCACGCTGTATGTCCGCCATGGCCGATCATCGAATCCGCAGGAGCGGTCGTTGCGGGAGCTGTTGTTGCAAGTTGTCTCATACGTGCGTTTCCTCACATAGGATATATGCGATGGAGCCAGAAGGGCGAACAGCAGAGCACGATGTGCGCTCAATATGACCAAAAGCAGTACTCGTGGAAGCGGCGCTGGGTGAGGACAAGGACGACTATAGCGCCAAGTTCGTGGCTGGCTATTGCACCCCCACCTGGGCGTCGCAAGTCTCGCGAAAGAATATGAGGAGCCGGCCGCTCGACAATCGATCGAGGCAGCCCGCGCCACTCCGGTTACCGTATCAGCACCACCAAGCGTAGTTGAATCGAAGGAGCCCACTGTTGAGTTGGCGTCCTGAGTGCCTCGGGCATGACACACCATTGCGGACGGCCGCTGGTCGAATGGCCTTTCGTGCTGACGGCCACCGCCTAGCATCTCATCGCGATTTCGAAGCTTGCGGCCGCGCGTGCGGCAAGTAGATTGCAAGGCAAAATCACAGCGAATATCGCGGTTGCAGCGCCGATCACTCATCTCGATCCTATGGTCGCACCTAATTTTGCCAAATTCACTTTCGAAACCGACGACCCTAGTTTCGCTGATCTCGAAGGAAGTCAGGGCTGGGCCGCCGCTCGCGTAGGACGGTTGTTCTTTTTGCGAGAATTCCCACCAAGGCTCCAACCAAGTACGGGGGGCCCCATTGCCCGCGTGCGCCACGCCGAACAGAGACCGCACGCCTCCTTCCCCAAGGTCAGCATCATTCGATTCGGATCAATCATCGCGCACGTCTTCAGCGGAATGACAGTCATGTATTTCCTAACACTTCTTGTCAGCCAACACCTCACGCTCGCGAACGAAGATAGCCTGTGCAGAAAGTCCAGAGACCTACCTGGGACGATAGCTTACCAATACGGGGACAAGCTGCATCGGACATACAATAGATCTGCGTTGCCTCGCAAAAACGAGATTTGCGCCCGCGTCAAATTGAACTTGCTTTTAAGATCACTAGATACGTCGACACATAAGATTTATTCGCTATCACAATGCGCGAGAAATCCATGCGGCAGGGAACTCATCGCGTCATTAGGACGGCCGCTTGTCTGACTCATCCAAGTAGAGGGCGTACGTACCGCCAGATCTTGTGGCAAATTGACACGACAAGCTAAGATATCTCGCGTCCCACTCGAAGCTAGGCAATATTGGCCACGATCATGCCAGCTCGTCACAGATGTTTCGCAGGCGTGTGGTGCTATACACGCTTAACGAAGATTCCTGCGTCACGTTGCACATCATGTGTAAGGCCCCCACATCAGCCAAGCTGGCTTTTCCATTGCTCCACTTCGAACGCCAGGTGGAATTCCGAGAGCTGATAGTGGTATTTCAGATCCGAGAAGTTTTTTGGCCCCATCTCGCACTTCCCAGAACGCGCGGCTGGAAATTCAAGTCGGCGGACCGCATGCCACGCTTTAAGTTATGGTGGCGAGATGATTTGCTCACTATGTGCAAATCGGCACGCGCGATAGCAGGGACGGTTCTAATGCCGCCGGTCGGCACGAATGAAGGACCATCTATTTTGCGGCTGCCGGCATCCGCGCCATGACACGTCTCGCTCTTACACTCTAACCTATTTGATTTGGTAGCTGCTCAAGCCAAGTAGCCAGTGGTTTAGTTCGCGTGGTCCATAGGCCGATCGAGCCGCCGTAAGGTTTACAATAGCAGTTCGCATTCGGCCCGACGTCACTAAGTCTCGCCGTCGTCGGGCGCAGCGGCCAGCTGCATATCCCTTTGCAAATTAGAAGGAGAAGGAAATGCAACAGCAGATCGCTCCCACCGATGGAGGGCGCTCGACCCGACATTATTGGACCACCGCTCACGCGATCAGCGAGAGAAGACCATACTTTGATCCAGCCCAAATTGCTGGTGTCAGTGCCATCCATAGATGTTCCAGGGCCGGGCGTACTATTGCTTGGGGCGACGGTCCGCTTGACAGCTGTCAGCAGGTGATCGATTTCGTCCGATGCTCCTACCTAGGCCTCGAAAATCATCCGGTGATCGTCGCTGGGGCGATCGAGGCTATCGAGGCGCAGCAGTCATTGCATTGGTCCCGCACCCGAACGCGTCTCAATTTCGATCTTCTGAGAGAACTTGAAGAAATCCTGTCTGAGATTTTTTGCGCGCGCGTTGTCGCCTTTTCCAGTGGCATGCTCGCCAATCTGGGCGCGATGCCGGTCCTTGCTTCGGGTCAATTGACGGGCGGCATGACGCCGGTCGTCGTGTTCGATCGCTCTGCACACATCTCGCTCGCTTTTCACAAGTCGGTGGCAGCTGATGAAACGCGCGTGAAAACGATCGCGCACAACGATATCAACGCTCTCGAACGCTTGTGCCGCGAAAATCCGGTAGTCGCCTATGTATGTGATGGTGTTTACTCCACGGGAAGCCATTCGCCGATCAAGGAACTGCGTCAGCTCCAGGAACGTTATGGGCTCTTCATCTATATCGACGATGCTCACGGCATATCGATCTTCGGGCGGCAAGGCGAAGGATTTGCTCGCGGCCAATTTCCGCAAGTACTCGGTGAGCGAACGATCATAGCAGCCTCGCTAGCGAAGGGATTCGGCGCATCGGGCGGAGTGTTGATGCTTGGAGCCGCGGATCACGAGGTGCTGTTTCGACCATACGCCATTCCCTATGCGTTTTCCATGGCGCCCAATCTGGCGGCAGTTGGCGCGGCGCTTGGGTCGTGCAAAATTCACCGATCGGCAGAACTCGGCCAGCGCCAGCGGCGATTGGCGCAGCGCGTCGACCTCTTTGACCGTCGTGTCGCGACTGCCCAGCAAGGCAATTCACTTCCGATCAGAACGATCCTCATCGAATCGGAGGCTAATGCTATTGCAATCGGAAAAGGGCTCTTCGATTGCGGCTTCTATACCTTGGTGACATTCTTTCCCATGGTCCGAGAAGGAACGGGGGGGATTCGGGTGTGCATTACAGCGGAGCATGAGCCGCGCGATATAGAGCAGCTGTGTGACGCCATCTTGGAAGAAGTAGCCAAAGCAACCGGAAGGCCCTACCCTCTGAGGTGATGCGAACTAATGAAACTGCTCGGTAGGACGAAGGTGCAGCCAGTCGACTGGCGGACGGGAAGGATGCAAGCTCGTCAACATTCGAGCCATTGCGTCGGAGCGCATCTATATCCAACTGCGGTACGCGCCGATCCTCATTCAGCGTGCCACCAGGAGAGTATTTCACACTCGGGTCACTGGCGCGGCGTTGGCCCTGTCACTACAGTTGCAATTTTTTCCTGAGATGGGCTTTGCGCGCGTTGGCCTGATGACCCCTGCGCCAGGACGACCACGCGAGGATGTGAGCACGTGGGATACGTCGCTGGTCTAGCTTCACGGCGAGGCGCCGGATTTCCTGGATCGACCGGCGGATCAAGAACGATGCTGATGCTTCGCTCGAGGCCGCGGTCGCGCTTTTTTGAGCGACGGCCCGGTGTTGGCCCGATGACGGATAGCGGCCATCATGGCTAAGGCAAGCATGACGAGTGAAGCATGGCGATACCTGCTAGCCATGCCAGGAGCGGGTTTCGTCGTGATCAAGCCGAACTCATTCTCAGCGGTTTCGAAGCTGTCCTCGATAGTCCAGCGATGGCCTTCCACCGACGCCAGCTTCTGCACGGACGTGCCCTTGGGGCACCATGTGGAGAAAAAGGCCAAGCTGTCGTCGGCAATGTTGCGGCGGATCAGAAGACCCGCGTCCATCGCCCGGCAAGCTCGTCGTTGTATTCACTGGCTTCGAGATCGGCCAATTCGAGATAGACCCAGTCGTGCCAGCGCGTACCTCTCCATCGGTGCCGCCCGCGTCGGGCTGCCGCTCAATGAGCTGCGCCTGTCCGGTGTCAGGCGATCTGGCCGAAATTCGCTGAGCAATCGGACAAGGAAGGCCGGCCCGCTGCCCGCTTCCTCGCCGTCCTTGCCGAGCACGAGGCCGCCGATCGCACCCGCCGTCGCATCGAGCGACACATGGCGGTAGCGCGTTTGCCCGCCGGCAAGACGCTCGCTATCTTCGACTTCGAAAGCGTGCCGATGCTGTCAAAGGCGCAGGTGATGGCGCTCGCCGCCGGCGACGTCTGGTTGGAGACCGGCGTCAATCTGCTGCTGTTCGGTCCATCCGGCGGAGGCAAGGACCCATCTCGGCGCAGCGATCGGCCTGGCGCTCGTCGAGGATGGTTGGCGCGTTCTCTTCGCGCGCACCACCGATCTGGTGCAGCGGTGGAGCGCGAGGAGCCGCTGGCGACCATCATCGAAGATGCTTATGCTGCCTTCGTGACTAGGGAACACACTCGGCCTCCGCGAACATCCACCTTTCGAGGCTCATTCCCGAACCCCGCATGGCTCCTGTCTACACTTCACAGCCCGCGTCGCCGCGGCGCCCGCAAGACTCGGTCCCGGCTTGCCTGCTTCACTTTGGCCGGATGGCAGTTCCACCCACAAGCAATCATCAGCTTGGCATGACGTACTCCCCGGGCGTGGCGTATCTGGCTGCGAGGCACCGCGTTCTGGTCAGCTAGCGATCGCCGGAAGGCTGGTGGTTGGATCATCGTTCAATGGCACGGTGTGTAACGTGCACGCTGGATGGCTCGTTCTGCTCGAGAAGGATCCCGCCGATCAGGCGGACGATGGAGCCTCTTCCCTGGGGAAGATGCCGACGACGTCGGTGCGCCGCTTGATCTTGCCGTTGAGCAGCTCGACGGGGTGGGCGGAATGCAGCTTGGCGGGATGCTGGGGCGGAAGGGCATCGGTCTCGGTCTCGTCGAGGAAACCAGCAAGTCTGGGCAGCCTTGGGCTGAGCAGGTCGGCACTGCCGCACAGTGCTCGTGCAGCCTCGGCATCGTCCTGGGCAAGCGCGGTGGCAATGAAGGCGAAGACGAGGCGCCGCCGGCTCTTGCCGACATGCGCCAACGCGTTGCGCATGAAGTGGGGCCGTTGAGAAAGTTGGAATTGGCGGAGCAACGACGTGCTGGGGCGCAAGGGGCGAGATCAGCTGGAGCTCTTCATCACTGGCTCCCTCAGGCAGCTCATTCCGGACGAACACGGGGTGGTGCGGGCCGAGGGTGCAGTCGACCTCGTGGCTAAGGCATATAGACGTAGAAGGCGAGTCTTTACCCTCTAACGGGGCTTGCATTGGGATAGGCGCTACGAATGTGAAACGCCGAGTAAGGTATGTCTCGCCAAGTGAACCGCGCTCGAATTGCAATTCACCTCGGAATTATTGCCCTTGAAAAGAACCAACCCGGCCTCGTTAGTGGCATTTTGCCGAGAAAGGCGCGATGCTAAAAGCACGGTTTCGACAGCTGGAGCGGGTGCATCACCGCATCAGGCCGGCAAATGCATATGCCGGACCATGCACTGATGTCGAGCGCGCCTCGGTTGTAAGATCGTCACATCGTCGCAGTCGTTCAACCTCGGCACGAAAGATGACCTGCCCCAAAAGAGGGCTCTATCTTGTCATACCCGCCGTGCCCAGTCGACTACAGCAATGTCGCAAGTCGGACGAACCGGTTCGTCATTCAAGCGCTGGCCCTCGCTACACCTGCTTTTCTCCCCTTAGGCAAGCCGCGCACGGGATTCCGCGACTGGCACGCCGATTGCTCGGAAGGACTGGCTTCGCAGCGGCCTGTGGCGAGGAGTTCTCGATGAGACCACCGTATGCGGCGTTGGCCCCATTGGTCGGCGCGTACGGATAAGCTTGGAGGACAATCTTTATCTCTCCTCGCGGGCGGGGTGCGGGTGATGAGTCCTGATGAGGTGCGTGAGAAGCTCACCCTCAAAGTTCAACCTGAAAGGTCAAAATCCATGTGTGAGAGTTTAGACTCAGACCTGCTGAAGGTGAAGGTCCAAGTGATAAGTGACGCTCGGCGGGATGTATCCGAGACGTCCGGTACTGTGGCTTATGCGGCCGTCGGGAGCCGATACACACGAAGATAGGAGGGGAATGATGGCGAGTATGGCTTGTGTGCGGTTGTGACGGGTTCGGCGTCGGGTCTTGGGGCTGCAAGCGCGGGCTTGCTGGCTAAGGACGGCGCTCGCCTCGTGATTAACTATTCCAACAGCCAGAAGGAAGCCGAAGCGGTCGCCGAAACTTGCCGAAAGGCAGGTGCCGTCGAGGTCGTGGTGGTGGAGGGCGACGTGTCGCGTGATGAAGATTGCAGACGGATTGTTGCCGCCGCGGCGCCCTTGGGAAAGTTCGACGTGCGTGATCAATAATGCCGGCACCACCAAGCACGTGCCGCATCGCAGTCTCGACGCATTGTCGACTGAGGACTGTCAGCGAATCTATGCCGTTAAAACTATCGGGCCTTATCAGATGATCCGCGCGGCGCGATCCTTGTTGGAGCGAACGCCAAGGCATCCGGGGTTGCAGCGGCGGTGGTCAACGTCTCCTCGGTCGCCGGTATCAGCGTCAACGGTTCGTCGATAGCCTATGTCGCGAGCAAGGGCGCGCTCAACGCTATGACCTTGTCGCTGGCCAAAGCCCTCGCGCCTGCCATCCACGTCAACACGGTTTGTCCACGCTATATCGACAGTCCCTGGTATAGCAAGGGGTGCGGCGAGGCTCGGGCCAAGCAGGTGCGCGATGCAACGCTTGCGAAGGTACCGCCTACGCCGATGACGATCCTCGCCCGCTCGCCTGGATCAGAGCAGATTTTCGATCCAGAGCCGTGTCGTCACGACGGCGATAGAGGAGGTTGTAGGTTGTCCATAGGGATGGCTG
>NZ_JBUYWT010000077.1:0-30895 GCF_055264925.1 Bradyrhizobium sp. KZN70725 | reverse complement strand
ACGCGGTCTGCGCCGCAATCAGCCACGCACTCGATGCCTTCACATCCGAGGAATGCGCCAACTACCTGAAAAATTCAGGCTATCGGACCTAATGCCATCACGCTTTAGCGCCGCGCTGCGACGTAGGCCCGCGCGCAGGACCGTGTCAGGGCTGGAGCCGACGCTCGGGCGATATTGATGTTCGACCGTGACGGTATGCGCTGCTGGGAACACTTGCTCGCGAACAGCCGACGTCCTGGTTATCCAGCCGGGCGTGTATTGCTGGCGACCGTTGTCGCTCATGCCGGCAGGCATCAGAAGGCCATCATCGATCAGCTTCGTGCGGGTTGTCGCCGGCAGGTCGGCCACCCGTATCTCCCGATCACCGAGCGGCAGCAAAGGCAGCTTGAACTGACGGAGGAGGGCGGTGACATCCTTGTTGCCGACCATGGCGCGCTGGTCGATGGCCAGCGGCACCGGGTTGCCGTCGATCCTCGTCTCGAACTCGACGAAGTTGACCGGATCGCTCGATGGAAGCGCAATGCTCTCGGCTTCGGACAGGTAGATGTCCGGCAGCGGAAAGGCGACAGTGAGCGCAACCGGCTTGCTCGTCTGGTTGACGAATTGGTAGCGAACGCTGACCCGGTCCAGCCCGATACGAAGCTCCTCGCTCGCCATGGCCACGTCCTTGGTGCGGACGAATTGCAGCCCGCCGATGGACAATTCGGCTGCCGAATCGTTCGCCCGCGCAGGCCAGCCGGTTGCGGCCAACAGGACGATCATCAAGGCTCGCGACCTCAACGACAGCCCGCTTAACGCTCCATTTGCCATGCCGGCCTCCATGCGGCGCCGCAGCGTCTGCCCGTGCGGGTCAATCGATCGCCTGATAAAGGTCGCCCCATTCCGGCTTCCAGACGCCATCGGGGTCGCAAACCACGATCGCGAGCTTCATGTCATTGGCGAGACGGATTGCGCCGCGAAAGGCATCCTGGGCGGGCATATGGGCGCTGACCTGGTCGCTGCTCCGGCGACCTCCGCTTGCGGCGGCCGGCAACACGATTGACCCGGAGGCGCCGGCATTGTCGCGTCTCAAAACCAGCGTAATCGCGTCGGGCTGGATTTCGCTGACTTGCTCAAATCTGTTTCTGGCCATGATTTTGCACTGCAGGCTGAAGGAGTTCGGACTATCACCGTCCAGTGAAAGAGTTGAACGGGATCGGGGTTGCTCGCCACCAATTGACACTGCACTCGCGCAGTCTTGGATTAGGCAGTCTTGGATTAGTCGGACTGACGCCGCATTCGGTTCGGTTACATTGAGGCGGATATGCTTCGTCGATCTAGCTGGATCTGGCTCTCTATCGTTGGCACTGCCATAGCGGCCACCGGGGCACGGGCCGACGATGCGGTCGTGCGAAGCTTTGCCGGCGGTTCGGCTGCATCCATGGTGGGGATCGTCGCGGCCAGCCAGGACGTCGAACTCGCGGGCCCGCAAGCGCTCAGCGCTGACGGACAGGGAAATCTGTTTGTGCTCGATCAAATCAATGGCCGCATTCTGCAGTTCGACCCCAAGCAACCGAACACTGCTCCCGACATCCTGAAGATGCCTGGCGACGTCCAGCCCACCGACCTCGTCGTCCATAACGACGACATCATGGTTTGGGACGGCGGTGTGCGAATGCTGAAGGCGGCACCAGGACAGTCCACACGCGGGCTGGGCGGCGACGAGATCCAACTGGAGGAAGTCTCATCCCGCGGAACCGACGACCAGGTCGCCATTTCGGCCTTCGCACAGATGGGCTCGCAGGCGCTGAGCAGCCCGACCGACTTGCTGGATCAGAATACGCGCGCGGCCATCGTGAGGACGACGCGACAGCCCGATCGGCAATATATCGCCTCGCGCAGCAAGGGATCGGTGATCGCCGATATCATTCCCGACAAGGGCAATGCCGGCGTTCGGGTCGAAATCCAGACCATGGTCTCCAACGAGACCATCGGTCAGCTCGGCCTGCGCGTCCGCAACCAGCTCGGCACCGTGGAGTTTCTCGAGATCGACAACAGCGACCGCTTCTACGTGCTGGCCGAGGACATTCCGCCGTCGGGCAAGAATGCCTCCACCTTCGTCGCACGCTATGCCGCGAACGGACGCCTTGAGGGTATCTACGAGCTGCCGCTGGAGAACACGCCCGTGACCCGGCGGTTCGTCACCGTCTCGGGCGACGGCGACGTCTATTTTCTGCGTACCAAGCCGGATGGCGTCGAGGTGGTTGGTGTCGGCTTCCGCCCCCTGGGGAAGGTATCCGTCATTGACGTCAGGCCGTCGCGCACGGCGGCCGCGCCGGCGGCGGCGCGGCCGGATATCAAGTTCAATGCGACCGCCGCCGTGCGGCCGTCCAATCGTCAGCAGGCGATCGAGACGGCCTTCGCCTTTGAGGGCATCCAGTGGAAGCTGACACCGGCGAACTACGGCAGCGATCCCGACAGCCAATGCTCCGGTTTCAGCCGTATTCGCCGGCCGTGGTATCTGCAGGGCAAGGTAAACCAGGAAGTGCGGGGTGTGCCCTATTGCTGGGGCTGCCACGGTTCGCTCGCGAATTTCCGGCAGCGGATCGACGGCGGGACCCTGGCGGGCAATGTCTGCACCCGTAACGAGCCACGGCCGGATGTGGCGGGTGTCGACTGTTCGGCGTTCGTCAGTGCCACGTGGGGACTATCCGTCCATTACACGACCGCTGCCATTCCCGCGATCGCCGCGCCGGTGACCAACCCCTGGGACCTCAAGCCTGGTGACGCCCTGAACAAACCGGGTTCCCACGTGATGTTGTTCCTGCGGTTCACCCCGGATCGCAAGGCCGAGGTCATGGAATCCTCGACGGGTGGCTGCAACGGTCGGGTCTGCCGCAACGTCTACCCGCTCGCGAGCCTGCTTGCGCGCGGTTACGTTCCGGTCCGCTTTCGGGCGTTCGCAGACGATCAGACGACCGTTTCCGCGAACGCCTATCAGGAGACCGAGGCGCCGACAGGCCGCAAGACGGCGAACAAACGGCGCTGAACCTGAGGTCTTGCCAAGGCTACAGATGAACATGGATCACCGCCTGCGCGCTGGTTTCCGGAGGTCCGGACGGCATTCCTGCCGCTCTGCCTTGCCGGTGCGGTTCCAGGGCGGACCTGCTTGATATCGAGGTGGATCGCGATGCGAACGCTCAGGGGCTTTGATCGAAGGACCGGTTGGCTGTGTGCCGCCATCCTGCTCGCCGCGTTGATCGGCCTGCCACTCCAGCGCGCGCATGCGGCGGGTGAACTGTCGATAAGCAATCCCGACGGTGCGGCGCTCCGGGCGCTCGTCATCGGGATCGACGACTACCAGCATGTACGCAAATTGAAGGGCGCGGTCGCCGACGCCAATGACATCGTGTCGAGCCTGAGGACCATGGGCGTCAGCGATGTGGTCGAGCTGACCAATGCACAGGCGGACAGGGCGAGCGTGCTGCGCGAAATCAGCTCACTGGTGGAGCGGACCAAGAGCAACGATCTCGTCTTCCTGTCGATCGCAGGCCACGGCACGCAGGAGCCGGAGCGGATCAAGGGCTCCGAACCGGACGGAATGGAGAACGTGTTCTTGCTGCCCGAATTCGCGACCACGCCGGCAGGATCTGTCGAGCGCATTCTGGGAAGCGAATTCAACCATTTCATCCGGCAGTTCGAATTGCGCGGCGCAAGGGTGATTTTCGTCGCGGATACCTGCCATGGCGGCGGAATGGTGCGCGATATCGATCCGCGGGCGGCTGAGATGAGTTTTCGGCAGGTGCCCCGCTACACGCTGCTGGTCGATGAATTGAAGCCGGTGTCGAGCAGCGACGACCCGAAGTCCGAACTCGATCTCGACCACACCGCGTTCATCGCCGCGGTCGATCGGCACACCAAGGCGCCGGAAGTGCGGATTCCGGGGATCGATGGCCTGCGCGGCGCCCTGAGTTATGCCGTTGCGCGCGCCGTGGAGGGCAACGCGGACATCAATCATGATGGCAAGGTGACCCTGAAAGAGCTTTTCAGCAATGTTCGGCAGGTGGTCTATCAACTGTCCGACCAGCGCCAGAATATCGTGACGGTATCGTCGCCGGCACAGACGCCGGAAACCGAGGTCGCGTTCGAACTGACCCGCGGCGTGGTGCTGATCCAGGGGACGGCGGCGAGAGCTGCCTCCGGCCAGGTCGCTACCGTCGCGTCCGCCGAGAAGCAGACCCCTCCGCCGCCGGCCGTTACGGCCAAGTCGCAAACCGGTCCAACCAGTGCCGCTGCGACCGCCCCGGCCGCGCCCAGTGCCGCACTGCCGCCCTTCCGCCTCACCACGCCGATCCGCTTGGCAGCGCTTGACGGCAAGATGGGCTATTTCACCAGCGTCAAGCCGCAGGACGCCAGCGTGCAGGCCGTTCAACCGACTGATAATCCCGACCTGATCTGGGACCCCGTATCCCATGATGTGATCGCCTGGGGCGACGTGGTCGCCTATGGCGTCGACGTTGGCGGTTTGACGACAGTGGTCAACCGAACCGCGGCAATTCGGGAGCTGAAGCGCATGGCGACGCAGTCGCCGCAGCTGATGCGTATTTGGCCGGATGACCGACAGCAGCGCAGCGGACAGACCGTCGAGGTCGAATTGTCCGACGTCGGTTCGCGGGCGGTGCTGCTATTCAACGTGTCCGGTGATGGAACCATCCAGATGCTGTATCCGGTGGGTTCCGATGCCGCGATGGCTCGGTCAGCAAATCTGCGGCTGCCTCTTCGGGTAGGCGAGCCGTTCGGCGCCGAGCAGATCGTCGCGGTAACCTCGCAGCAGCGGATGGTTGATCTGGAGACGGTCCTGATGCAGCTCAACCGGCGCCGTGCCTCGGGGCAGGTGATCAAGAGTCTGGAGCGCTACCTGCCGGCGGACGCGCGGATCGCGTCAATCGGCTTTTTCAGCGTTCCCTGACGAAGCTGTGACAGCCCGGTCATGTCGCCAGCGAAACTGGTTTCCCGCAAGCAATCCTGGTTCGCGATCGTGCTGCTGCTGGCAGGAGGCGGGGCCGCGTGGGCGACGCCGCCGCCATCGGCCGCTCCATCGGCAGGTGCGACGAATGCTCCGTTGCTCTGGCGCGTACAGGCCCCGCGCGGCCCGGCAAATGCCGCCGGCGTGGCGCTTGAAATCCTGCCGGGTCCAACCGTCAACATTGGCGGCAAGGTGTCATTCGGCGTAACCGCCAGGAAGCCGGGCTATCTGATGCTGGTGGATGTTGATGCGGAAGGGCGGATGTCCCAGATCTTCCCGACTGCCGAGCTATTGGCGCAGTCGGTCGGACCCGACATGAATCTTGTCAAGCCTGGCGTCCAATTCATCGTTCCGACCCCGGCGGCACAGCAACGTGGATTTGAATATGTCGTCGCGCCGCCGGCCGGGTCCGCCGTCATCGTTGCGATCCTGAGCGAGCGACGCGTGCAATTGCTCGATCTGCCGGACATTCAGCGCAAGCTTCAGGGGCCGGCCGACACGTTGAGCTATCTGTCGGATTGGACCAGTCAGCTGCGGATACCGGACAGCGGCGGCGGAAGACTATTGCCGAACAATTGGTCGTTCGACATCAAATCATACTCCATCAAGTAGGTCAGCGATCGCATTGCTCAGGCTGCCCGGGCGGTCGAGGAGACCGTCCCGCGCGATCATGTGGTGAATATCCTTGTGGCGGAGGCTGCTGTTCGGCTTCTTGCATGCAGGGCCCTGCGGTTTGGCTCCGTTGCCCCCGGGCATGACCGATTGCGGAGGAGACGGCGGCCCGATCTCGAGCGCGCCGCCGTGGCCGTCCTAGTTGCAGACCTCAACATTGCCGGTACCGCCGCCGGGACCTCCGCCGCCACGGTAATCGAGATGACATCCGCGACGGACCGGGCGGCATAGATAAGCATCACACACGATCTGGCCGCTGCCACCCGAGGGTCTCGCAGTCGCCTGTCGTCGGGGAGTGTCGGCTTGCGGCTCGGGCCTCTCACGGACCGGACGATCGGCGCGCGACGGCCGCTCATCCGTGTTGCGCTTCGCCACCGGCTTTTTCCCGCGCCGCTTCTCGCATTCGTTATCCTCGTTCAGGAACGAGCCCTCGGCGCAGGTGATCTTGCGGCACTGGTCGCCGTCGGCCTTGTAGCCATGTTCGCAGATCAGCGGGCAAACCCGGGCCGGCTTCAGCTTGATCGCATCGAGCGCATCGAGGCTTGCAAGCTTGACGTCAAATTTGGTTCCGGCGTGCCGGTTGAACAAGGTCAGGGAGCGACGCGAGGCCGCGTTCCACTCACCGTCGATGGAGCCTGTGAAACAACCAACCCGGCTCAATTCGCTCTGCACCGATTTGGCAAGATCCTCCTGCGGCGGCGCCGTGTTCAGGGCGGCAACCTTCGCGCCCTCGCTATTCTGCGATGGGGTAGCGGTTGCAATATTATCCGGCTTGGCGCTGTCGGGCGCGGGTCCGTTCGCGGAAAGCATGGCGACCGTTGAGGTTTGGGATGCGGTCCGCTTCCGTTCAGCCTCGGCAGCTTGGTCCTGCGCCGCCTGCTTTGTTCTTTCTGCCGCGATACGGGCATCCTCCGCGGCCTTGAATTCTGCGGCCGCCTTTTCCTGCTCCGCTCGCTGGGCACCTTCGGACGCAAGCCGAGCCTTCTGCTGCTCCGCTTCCTGCGCTTTCCGGGTGGCGGTAACGCGTGCGTCCTCCGCGTCGATCTGATTGAGCTGAAGCTTGGCCAGATTTGAGTAATAGCCGTCGGGGTGCTGGGCGAGGAACGCGCTCATAGCGGCCTTGTTACCCAGTTGCAGGGCCAATTCGTAGTCGCGACGAATCTCCGACGAGGCGTTAGCCGGCGGCGGCGCGGGCTCTTCTGCCTTTGGCACGAGGGCAACGTCCTCACCGCCCAGTGAGCCGTAAACATAAGGCTCCTGTCGGTTGCCGGTCGCTTGCAAGACATCATCGCGGACGAAGCCGAAAGCCCTGCGCAGGTCCAGTCCAGGCTTTGCGATATATTTCACCAGCGCTGTCGCGTAGGGACTGTTCGTGCTGTTGCCGTCGAGCGCGGTCAGTCCGGCCTTCGCCGCAAACGCGATCAGCGTATTGGATACGGCGGGTTCTACCCGGGCGAGCCCGCGGCTGATCGCGCGCGAAGCGACGGTTCGTTTCATCGTGTCGGCGAATGGATTGTTGCGGCAGGCGTCAACGATCACGACGCGGAGCTGTTTGGCGGGCTCGATGGCCAGCAGGACGCGATCGAGCGAGAAGGCCTCGTCATAGATATCAGTGTCGCGTTCAAGCCTGGCATCCGTCGGAATCAGGTAATTCGTCCCGTCGATCTCGATTCCGTGACCTGCATAGTAGACGATGGCGATGTCTGCATCGCGAGCTTGATCGGCGAAATCCCTCAGTGCCCGCCGCATGTCGCTCGAGGTCAGGTTCAGCCGAGACTCCACCAAATCGAACCCGGCGCCCTTCAAGGTCGCGGCGATAGCGGTGGCATCATTGGCAGGATTCGGAAGTAGTGGCGCATTTTGATAGTTCGAATTGCCGACCACCAAAGCCACTCGCTTCGTTGCCCAGGCTGGCTGAGACGCCAGGAGAACCGAAGCAGCAAGAACAACAAGAACTCGGAGGAGCGTGTAGCGCATGGCGAACGTCCAAAAATCGGCTCGAAACAACGGCAGCTTTATCGAAGGTGGCCGCGCGCAAACTCCACTGCGTCAAGCGTTACGGGCGCCGGCATACCTCCGTAGAGAACAAACTTGAGTCCAATCCATTCCTGATGTTGTCGTCCGGGGCAGCGAGATTGTTCAAGGATACACCGAAGCGTGTAGGGCCGGTGGTGCACGGCCGAACAAATGCCGATTGACCTGTAAGATATTGAAATATCTGTTTTTTATCGTTAGCGCCGGAATGGCTGGCAGTGCCGGCATCCGCCTGGGCTTCGCCAAGCGAAGTTCCATCTCTCGATAGTGATCTCGGAATTGAACTCGCATGCTCAAGCGATGCTCGTGCCGGATCGTCAGCGTGTGACGGCCGCGTTGTTAGTCTCGGTGGCGTCGACAAGGTTCAGCCCGGTCGTCTCGGCCGTTTGTCGCAGCCTCGGGCCTCTTCCATAGGAGCGCGAACTGCGTCTATCTGGAAGCAACGCCGATCCGTTCGAGCTGAGACGTGCGAGTCCCGAAAGAATCGAAATCTGCGTCCTCGGGATCCGGACGTCGACGTGTGGACGCCCACCGCAGGTGTCGTCGAAATCTCTGGAGACGCACATGTCTATTCCGCTGAAAATCTACATTACGCCATTTGCCGAGAAAGGTGTCGCCGAGCCGCAAAAATGGACTGGCGAGACCGCCAAAAAGGCACTGGATGTAGTCAATAAGATCTGGGCGAAGGCCAAGATCGCGTTCGTGATCAATGATTACGTGGAAGATAAGCCGCTCGATATGGCGAAGAGCGCGCGCAACAATGATCAGCGCGTGCTGGATGTTCTCAGTTTCCGGCATGCTCCCGACAATGCGGTCCACATCTATCTCGTCAATCCGATAGTCAATCTCTCGGCCGGTGGCGGCTCGTACCTTCATAGCGATCCCGAGCCGGCAAGCTTTGTCCAATGGTATGGCAATGACTTTGCCAACGGACGCGCGTGGGCCCATGAACTTGGGCATTTGATGAGTCTCGACCACGTCGACGTAGATTACGCCGATGAGAAGCAGGCCGCCCTGCGCAGCAACTTGATGACGAAGGGATTGAGCGTGGGAAGCGATTTGACCGGTCAGCAGATAAGCACGGCCAAAGGTTCAAAACTGGTGCAGCGATTTGGCGGCTGACCTCGGAACTTCCTGCTGCCGCCTTCCATGAAACCAATTGCAGTCGGCCCGATCGCTCGTTCGCCCGCCAACCGCCGGAGAGACGCCATGCCCAGGGTCGACCTTGCAAACGTGCCGGAACGCAACGGGACCGGCTATCCGGCGGAGTTCGCCGCGCCGTGCGCCGAGCGGGTGCGGCAGCGTCTCGGTGATGCCGGCGGGCTCGCCGACTTCGGCGTCAACCTGATGCGGCTGCCGCCCGGCAACTGGTCGAGCCAGCGCCACTGGCATTCGGATGAGGACGAGTTCGTCTATGTGCTCGCGGGCGAAGTGGTTCTGGTGGAGGACGGCGGTGAGACGGTGCTGCGGGCCGGCGATTGCGCGGCGTTTCCGAAGAACTCCGGCAACGGGCATCATCTGATCAACAGGTCGCAGATGACGGCGACCTATCTCGAGGTCGGCTCGCGCTCGCGCGCCGACGTCATCACCTGCTCCGACATCGACATGATGAGCCCGAGCTCCGACGGCCGCTTCCTGCACAAGGACGGCACGCCGTACGAATAGCCCCACCTGTCGCGCCGCGCACGAAATCGGGCGTTGCGGATTGGCCGGCGAAGGACCAATGTTCCGGCGAGGAGCTTTGGTCGCCTCCATGGCGGAATGGTATTTCATCTGGGTCGACGGTCCGCGCGGACCCGAGCCGCAGAAATGGTCGTCGGATGCGCTGTGGGGCCAGCTGGCGCGTCAGGACGTGATCGTGCGTTTTCCCCTGAGCGATCGCGAGGCCGAATTGTCGCTCGACCAGCTCGCAAGGCTGCACCCGGTGCCGCAGTGAGCTGCGCCGCAGTTTCCGTCGACGTTCGATCCGCCGGGTTGAACGTCAGACCGAAAGATCGAAGCCGGGCGTCGCGACCTCGGTCAGGAACGAGGCGACGAACATCTTGCCCAGCACGTGCTTGGCCGCCGGCGTGCCGGCCTTGAGCCGGCCGGCGCGTGTGGCCTCTGCGAGCTCGGCGAGCGTCGGTGTGGCAAGGCTCGTATCGGGTATGGTGCGCGGCGCCGTCGCGGATGCGCTGAGCAGCACGCCGGCATAGTAGAGCCGGGTGAGCGCGCGGACATGTGCGAACCGTGCGCGGAGCGGCTCGTCGAGCGGGCGGCCGAGCCAGGCACGATGCAAGATGCTTTCCAGCTCCGGCGTCCGCGCCAGGCTATCGCCGACAATCGCAAGATCGACCAGCGGATCGGTGCGATAGGCGGATTCCCAGTCGATCATCCAGAGCCTGTTGCCGTCGAACAGGATGTTGGCGGGGAGCGAGTCGTTGTGGCTCGACACCGAGTTGGCCTCATCCCAGGCATAGGCCGCGCGGATGCGCGCGAGGTGCGCGTTGCAGCGCTCAAGCACGCCGGGCGCGAACAGGCCGGTGCGGCCGACATGGGCCCAGAGCCGGGCCACGATGTCGGGGTAGCGCACGAAAGCGGGAAAGGTCGGCGTCGCCTGCAGGCGCGCCAGCAATTCGCCGAGCGCCTTCGCCAGCGCCGGCAGGCCGCCGGGATAGCGGCCGAGCGGCTGCCGCTGCACAAAATCCATCACCGCGACGCGCGAGGCCTCGTCGACATGATGGAGTCGCGGCGCGATGCCGGCCTCGGCGGCGATCCTGAGCGACACATACTGAAACGGATTGCGCAGCGGGTTCGGCATTCCTTCGAATTCGGAGCAAATCATTCTCGCCGCCTGCATCGATCCGGAACAATTGCGCCGACGTTGCGCCGCCCGAGACCGATGTGACCGCGTCGATCGCCGCGGTGCCGATCACCTGACGCAGTGCGGCATGTGCTGCGTCGCGCTGTGCCGGCGGAAGTTTATCGAGCACTCATGCGCAGGAAGTTAGCATGGCCGCTATGCGTGCCCAAAATCGCGTTGATGCAGCGTTCGCGATCTATTGCTGGCAGCGCACGACGAAGCATGAAACAATGCTGCAAAAATCATGTTGGGAGAGAACTTGATGTCGTTCGAGCGGGAGTTGCATTGCGCCGTTGCGTGCCGATCATGGATCGCGTTGCCATTATTCTGCCTGATCAGCACGTTCGGAGTGATGCATAACGCCGCCGCGAACGAGTCCTTGCAGATTGTGGACGCGCGCGTGCCGGCGGTCGACAAAGCGGGCGGGGACCTACCGTTGACGATGACGATCAAGAACGAGGCCGACAGCGCCGATGCGCTGCTTCGTGTCCGCTGCCCGGTTGCGAATTTTTCCGAGCGTCATACTGTGGATCGCGGCGAAGGCGCACCGGCGATGCGCTCGATATCCAATATACCAGTGCCGGCAAAGGCAATGCTCGAGCTGAAGCGTGACGGTTATCACGTCATGCTGCTGCAGATGCGTCAGGCGCTCACGCCGGGCGAGACCTTCAAATGCGCGATCGTTTTTCAGAAAGCAGGCACCATCGAGACGGAGGTACAGGTCCAGAAGTGACCTCACACAAGTGACCCAACAAGACGGCGGGTGGTGCACAGCCATGCGCCGGGACTCAAGGCTTCTCGCGTGATCGCCCGTGTGTGACGGGCGGTTCGATCAATGAAGAATGCTAGATCCGGAGGAAATGAACTCATGACAAGGTTGAATTGGGTAAAGTCGCATATCCTCGCCGCGGCAGTAGCATCCGCAGCGACCTTCGCGGGCTCTTTCGCGCTCGCCGACGATGTCGGCCAGGACCGTCTGCTCAATGCTGACAAGGAAGCAGGCAACTGGCTGCACCACCACAAGAACTATTCGGCGACGCGCTTCTCGTCGCTGGCCGATATCAACAAGGACAACGTCAAGAACCTCAAGGTCGCCTGGACCATGCATCTCGGCGGCGTCGAGGGCGGCGGAATCTGGTCGCATGGCGGCCTGGAGGGGACGCCGATCGTCGAGAACGGCTTCATGTACGTCACCGACGGCTGGGGTTCGGTCTACAAGATCGATGCGCATGGCGGCAAAGGCGTGCTGCTCTGGAAGATGGATCCGAAGACCGACCATGACTGGGCCGGCGCAGTCGCCTGCTGCGGCGTCGACAACCGCGGCGTCGCATTGTGGGGCAACCTCGTCGTCTCGCACACGCTCGACGGCCGCCTGATCGCGACCAACAAGGAGACCGGGCAGGTCGCCTGGCAGCGCCAGGTCGCCGATCCCGACAAGGGCGAGGTGATCACCGGCGCACCGCTGATCGTCAAGGACATGGCGATCACGGGCGTGGCCGGCGCCGAATACGGCATTCGCGGCTGGATCGCGGCGACCGACCTGAAGAGCCAGAAGGAAGTGTGGCGCACCCACACGATCCCGGGCAAGGACGAGGCGGGTCACGAGACCTGGAAGGACGACAAGGACGCCAAGGCGAGCGGCGGCGGATCGACCTGGGTCACCGGCAGCTTCGACCCCTCGACCAACACCATCGTCTGGGGCGTCGGCAATCCCGGACCGGACTGGGACAACGAGTATCGGCCCGGCGACAACCTCTACACCGACTCCTCGCTTGGTCTCGATGCCGACACCGGCAAGATCAAGTGGCACTACCAGCACACGCCGAACGATCCCTACGACTATGACAGCGTGGCGGAGAACGTGCTGGTCGACGTCCCCGGTCCGAACAACACGACGCAGAAGCTCGCGCTCGAGGCCGACCGCAACGGCTTTGCCTACGCGATCGACCGCAACAGCGGCAAGTTCATCTGGGGTCTGCCGTTCGTCAAGAAGGTGACCTGGACCAAGGGTCTCGACCCCGAATCCGGCAAGCCGGTGGAGTATGATCCGAAGCAGGGCGTGCAGCGCTACAACGCGGCGGTGACGCCAAGCCGCACCAACAAGGTGACGGACATCTGCCCCGGCAACATGGGCGGCAAGAACTGGCCGCCGACCGCGTATAATCCGAACCTGAAGCTCTGGTACATCCCGGTGATCGAGAGCTGCAACCGGATCACGGTCGAGGAGACGACGCCGGACAAGTTGAAGAAGCGCGAGTTCTTCACGGGCGGCGGACCGAGCCAGCCGGTCAAGATCACCGGCAGCGTCACCGCGATCGACGTCACCACCGGCAAGGTGGCAGGGAAGGCGGAGACCGAATTCCCGAACCTCGGCGGCATCCTGGCGACGCCCGACCTCGTGTTCTCCGGACAGCCGTCCGGCGAGGTGATCGCCTACGACGCGAAATCGCTGCAGCAGCTCTGGCAGTTCAACACCGGCGGCGGCGTCAATGCGCCTCCGATGACGTTCTCGGTGGACGGCAAGCAGTATGTCGCGATCCTGGTCGGCCTCGGCGGTGCCTGGGACAAGTGGTTCATCGATGCCACGCCCGAGCTGAAGCGGATGCAGCCGGGCTCGATGCTCTACGTGTTCGCCCTTTGACGTCGCAAGCGCGGGAGGCCTCTCACCGAGGCCTCCCGCGTCGATTTGGCCGAGAAAGACAAGAAAAAAGACAAGAAACAAGACAAATGAAAAAAATATCGCTGGTTGGCACGTGGCTCGGCTGCGCGCTGGTGATGGGATTTATCGGTACCGCGCAAGCGCAGTCGGCGAGCGATCCGACCGATGCGGGCAAGGCGGTGTTCAAGCGCGGCAATTGCGTCGGCTGCCACAAATGGCACGGCAATGGCGGCGGCGGCTATGGCGGCGACGCGCTGTCGCTGCGCAAGACCGAGCTGACCCGCGAGCAGATCATCGAGACCGTGACGTGCGGCCGGCCGGGCACCGGCATGCCGTTCTTCGTGCGCGGCTCCTACGACACCACGAAATGCTACGAGATGACCCGGCAGGACGTCGCGGACCGCATGCCGCCCGAAGCGAATGTGTTCCTGCGGCCGAACGAGATCGAGGCCGTCGCCGACTACGTGCTCGCCCGCGTCAAGGGCAAGGGCGAGCCGACCTACGATGAATGCATCGCGTTCTTCGGCGATGGCTCGCGGGTCTGCAACATCTACAAGGAGGCCGGCCACGCCGCCGCGCCGTCCGATCAGAGCGAGAAGGCAAAGCCATGAGCAAGCAAGGATCGGCAATCCGTGGCTTGGTCTTCGCTGTCACCGTCATGGCAGCGGTGCCGGCGATGGCGACCGCGGGAGACCTGCGCGACATCAGCGTCGGAATGGCGATCAGCAGCGTGCCGGACGCGGGCTACATCAACCTGACTTGCGTCGGCGAGAAGACCCACAGATTGGCTGACTGGGCGCAATGGCAGGCTTGCCAGGCCGGACGGGACCAGCTGCGCGGCATCCGCTTCGAGTACGATCGCGAGAGTGGGCGGGAAGGCACCATGGTCGGCGGCCATCCCGCGATCCTCACCGTCATGATCGACAAGGACGCCAAGATCGCGGCGCTGATGATCGAGACCGATCCGAAGGCGCGGCTCTATCTGCGCAAGAAGGCCTTCCTGCTCGGCCTGCAGGCGAGGTCGCGCTATGGCGAGGACGGCTGGACCTGTTCCAAGGCACAGCCGGGCGCCGACAAGCAGGAGGTCGGCGGCGTATTTGTCGACGAGAAATGCACCAAGACGATCGACGGCCGCACGGTCGAGATCGAGCGCCATCTCTACCGCGAGCCGAACAAGGAGCTCAAGGACATGACCGACGAGACCCGCATCACGATCCGCCGCGCCGGGTCCTGAGCTGCAAACTGAAATAGCCAAATTTCAGCTGCCTAACTGATCTAAAATGACTCTCTTTCTTTTCGTCATGGCCGGGCTTGTCCCGGCCATCCACGTCTTTTCTTACGCGATTGCAGCGAAGACGTGGATGCCCGGCACAAGGCCGGGCATGACGGAGCTAGTCTAATGCCGCGCCAGCAGCACCACGACGATCAGGGCCAGGATCGCGCACAGCACCTTCCAGAAGGTCACGGGATCGCGGTCGTGCAGCGATTTGCGGGTGGTGACGGCGGGGCCGGCCCAGGTCGCGCCGTTTTCCAGTTCGTGTGCGAATTCGATGGCATCGCCGAAGCGTTGTGCCGGGTCGACGCTGAGCGCCTTGCCGATCACCGCGTCGAGCCAGGCCGGCAGATCCGGCCGGTAGCGCGACAGCGGCGCGGGCTTGCCGAAGCGCGGCCGCGAGAACGGCTCGATCTCGCCGAACGGATAGTTCGCGGTGAACATGCGGTAGACCGTGACGCCGAGCGCGAACAGGTCGGAGGCCTCGTCGCCGGCCTTGCCGCCGAACAGTTCGGGCGCCATGTAGCTCGCGGTGCCCGGAATGTCCTCGGCGGGAAAATCCTCCAAGAGCGGCACCCGCGCGACGCCGAGATCGACAAGGCGCAACCCGCCGTCCTTCAGCAGGATCACGTTGTCCGGCTTGATGTCGCGATGGATGATGCCGGCGCGGTGCAGCGCGGTGGCCGCACGCACCAGCTTGGTTGCGATCGCGATGCCGTCGGTGAGCGACAGCCGCGGCGCGCGACCAAGCCGTTGCTCGAGCGTTTCGCCCTCGTAGAGCGGCATCGCCGAATAGAGCCTGGTCTGCCGCTCCGCCGGCACCTCGATGATTTCGCCGATCCAGAGGCTGCGCACACGCGCGGCGACCCAGGCCTCGCGCACGAAGGCGAGGCGGTAGGAGCCTTCGCTCGCGACCCGCGGATGGGGAAACTTCAGCACCACTTCGCGGCTGGCGCGCTTGTCGATCGCCTTGAACAGGCGGCTGTAGCGCCCGTCGGACAAGACGTCGCCGAGGCTGAAATCGTCGATCGTATCGCCGGTCACCGGCAAATCGAGGATCGGCAGCGTCGCGATCGCGTGGGTAAGGTCGTCGCGGTCCGCCGGCGGCAGGTCGACGACGTCGAGCACCAGCGCGGTCGTGTTGTCGCTGCTGCCGGCCGCGAGGGCGGCGTCGACGATGCTGCGCGCGGACTCGTCGGGCGGCGTGCGTTCCTCCAGCAATTGCTGGAGACGCAAATCGCCGAGCGCGCCGTGAACCCCGTCGCTGCAGATCAGCAGGCGATCATGCTGCCGGAGCCCGAGGGACGTGTAGTCGAAGCGGGCGAACTCCTCGAAACCGATGGCGCGGCTTAGCATGTGGGCGAGGTCGCCGCGGCCGGCGATATGGTCCTGCGTCAGGCGTTCCAGCCGGCCGTCGCTCAGGCGATAGGCACGGGTGTCGCCGATATGGATCACATGGCATTGCCGCCGTGACAGGATGATCGAGGAGAACGCGCAGGCCATGCCGCTGCGCGCGGCATCGACGCGGCCCTGGCCGTGGATCCAGCTGTTGGCGGCTTCCAGCGCCCGCGCGGCGCGGCGGCGGACGCCGAGCGTCTCGGGCAACGAATAATAGGCGTCGATGAAGCTGCGGACCGCGACCTCCGCGGCCTCGCGTCCGCCCTTGTGGCCGCCGACGCCGTCGGCGACCGCGGCAACCACGTCGCGATGCAGCGTGCCCGGCTGGCCCAAGCAGGCCGCGACATAGTCCTCATTGGCGGCGCGCTTGCCGGTCTCGCTGGCGAAGCCGACGCGCACCCCCAAGTCCCGTTGCGAACCGTTCGCCACGTCCGAGCCCCGTCACGTTGCGGAGCGGAGTCCTCAGACGCGCGCTCCCGATACCGCGCCCCAGGTGGTGCGCCAGCGAACCTTGACCATGGCAAGTCCGATGAAGCCAAGCAACGCCAGCCCGCCGAAGAACAGGAAGCCGGCGCCGAAGCCGCCGGTCATGCCCTTGGCGGCGCCGAGCGTCTGGGCGAGGAAGAAGCCGCCGACGCCGCCGGCGCAACCGACCAGCCCGGTCATCAGGCCGATCTCGTGACGGAAGCGCAGCGGGATCAGCTGGAATACCGCGCCGTTGCCCATGCCGAGCGCCAGCACGCCGATCGAGAACAGCAGCACCGAGATCCAGGCGATGCGCGGCAGTTCGGTCAACGCCCAACCGGCCTGCGTCGGCGCCGTCGGGCCCTCCGGCATGAAGGCAATGACGAGATAGGCCGCGACCACAACACCGAACAGGATCGACAGCGAACGGATGCCGCCGATCCGGTCGGCGATCATGCCGCCGACGGGACGGAATCCCGAGCCGAACGCGACGATCAGCGCGACCAGCATGCCCGCCGCGACGCCGGAGACATGATACTGCACGGTGAAATAGAGCGGCAGCGCGTTGGCGAGGCCGACGAAGCCGCCGAAGGTGATGAAGTAGAAGAACATGAACCAGCGGCTGTCGGAATCCTTCAGCAGTGCGCCGTAGGCCTGCAGCGAGACCTTCTTGCGCTCGCCCGGCGCGTCCTTGGCTGCGACCGCGTAATAGGCGAGCACCATCAGCATGGGAATAAGCAGGCAGCCGAACACGGCCTGCCAGCCCCAATGCTCGGCAATGGTCGGCGCGAGCAGCGTGTCGAGCACGACGCCCATATTGCCGGCACCGGCAATCCCCATCACCACGCCCTGATATTGCGGCGGATACCAGCGGCTCGCCTGGGGCAGGGCGACGGCGAACGAGGCGCCGCCGACGCCGAGCGCAAGCCCGAACAGCTCGATCGCGAGCTTGCTGGTCAGCCCGAAGTGCCACACCGCAGCAGTCGCGGCGATCACGACGAGCTGGGCGATGATGCCGGTGCGCTTGGCGCCGATGATGTCGGCGAGAATGCCCATCGGCACGCGCAGCAGCGCGCCGGCCAGCACGGGAATGGCGACCAGGGTGAACTTCTCGTTCACGGCCAGATTCATGTCTCGCGCGATGTAGACGATCAGCGGTCCGAGCGCGACCCACGCCATGAAACTGATGTCGAAGTACAGGAACGCGGCAAGCAGTGTCGGCCAGTGACCTGCCTTCTTGAACTCGGCTAGCTTCATCGCAAGCATCTCGCGTTGATGCGGCGGAGGCAGCCGCGAAAGCGCGGCCATCTCAGGCGCAGACAAATGGAATGTTGGTGAATGGGAGTGCGCTCGTCGTTGAGACGCACTCCGTCAACAGCTGGGGTCAGCAATTACCGTGCCATCGATCAGGTCGTGTCGCTTTGCCGTGCAGTCGCAAGACGTTGCCGCGCAATCGCGAACAGCGTTCCGCCGCCGCGCGTGGCGTGGCTTACGGCAAGTGCCGCCGCGCAAACGTGCATGCTGGTGCTTTTTTGTGCGATGCGCCAAGTCCCTGCGATCGCGCATCAAATGCGATTTCGCGATCGCATCGCGGCCGGCGATGCTGTGATGCACAAGAGATCATCGGCGTGGCTAAAATTTCGGCCGGCTGTCGGCGCGGCGCGCGGACCGGTGGATTTTGATCGGCCGGAAACCTCTTGATTTTGCGGCCGGATTTGCCCGCCGCGAGTTGGCACGCGTTTTGAATATCAATCAACAACGGAACATCGGTCGTCATCGAAGACGGTCTGCGCCCGCGGCTGGGCTTCCTACAACTCCAAACCTTTATCGGTGCCCATCAACGACGCACGCCGCGTCGCTGCGCAGCGCCGTCGGAATTGAAAGGCAGACCATGCTCGACAAAGTGACCAAGCAGAAGCTCGTGGTGATCGGCAACGGGATGGCCGGCATCCGGACGGTCGAGGCGCTGCTGGAGCGCGCGCCCGATCTCTACGACATCACGGTGTTCGGCTCCGAGCCCTACGGCAATTACAACCGCATCCTGCTGTCGCCGGTGCTCGCCGGCGAGAAGACCGTCGACGACATCATGCTCAACACCGTCGACTGGTACGAGGACAACAACATCACGCTGCGCAAGGGCGAGACGATCACCATGATCGATCGCCGGACCTGCGAAGTCGTCACCGAGGCCGGCGAGCGGGTGCCCTATGACCGCCTCTTGATCGCGACGGGCTCAAACCCGATCATGCTGCCGCTGCCGGGCAAGGACCTGCCGGGCGTGATCGGCTTCCGCGACATCTATGACGTCGATCGCATGATCAAGGCCTCGACCGACTATCGCAACGCGGTGGTGATCGGCGGCGGCCTGTTGGGCCTCGAGGCCGCCAATGGGCTGATGAAGCGCGGCATGAACGTCACGGTCGTGCATCTGCTCGACACGCTGATGGAGCGTCAGCTCGATCCGGTGGCCGGCGGCCTGTTGCGCAAGTCGCTGGAAGAGCGCGGCATGGTGTTCAAGATGCCGGCGCAGACCCAGGCCATCCTGGGCGAGGACCGCGTCACCGGCGTGCGGTTCGGCGACGGCACCGAGCTGCCGGCCGATCTCGTGGTGATGGCGGTCGGCATCCGTCCGAATTTTGAGCTCGCCAAGAAGGCCGGGCTCTACTGCGAGCGCGGCATCGTCGTTTCCGACACCATGCAGACCTATGACGGCCGCATCTACGCGGTCGGCGAGTGCGTGCAGCACCGCCGCCAGACCTACGGTCTCGTCGCGCCGCTGTTCGACCAGGCCAAGGTCTGCGCCAACCACCTCGCGATGAAGGGGTTTGCCACCTATGACGGCTCGGTCACCTCGACCAAGCTGAAGGTCACCGGCATCGACCTGTTCTCCGCCGGCGACTTCGCGCCGGGGCCGGACAAGGAGGAGATCGTGCTGCAGGACGCCAACCGCGGCGTCTACAAGCGCATCATCCTGAAGGACAAGAAGATCGTCGGCGCCGTGCTCTATGGCGACACCATCGACGGCCCCTGGTACTTCCAGCACCTGCGTGACGGCACCGACGTCTCGCATATGCGCGAGCGCCTGGTGTTCGGCGCCGCCAATCTCGGCGATGGCGGCGTCAGCGGCCAGAGCTCGGTTGCCGCGATGAGCGACGAGACCGAGATCTGCGGCTGCAACGGCGTCTGCAAAGGTGCCATCGTCAAGGCGATCAGCGAGAAGAAGCTGTTCACGCTCGACGACGTCCGCGCCCATACCAAGGCATCGTCGTCCTGCGGCTCCTGCACCGGCCTTGTCGAGCAGGTGCTGGCGTTCACGCTCGGCGGCGACTATTCGGCGGCGCCGAAGGTCAAGCCGCTGTGCAAATGCACCGATCACAGCCACGACGACGTTCGCCGCGTGATCGTCGAGCAGCAGCTCAAGACCATTCCCGCGGTCATGCGCTTCATGGAGTGGAAGACCCTGAACGGCTGCCACTCCTGCCGTCCGGCGCTGAATTACTATCTGCTCGCGACCTGGCCCGGCGAATATCGCGACGATCAGCAGTCGCGCTTCATCAACGAGCGCGTCCACGCCAACATCCAGAAGGACGGCACCTATTCGGTCGTGCCGCGGATGTGGGGCGGCGTCACGACGCCGAGCGAGCTGCGCGCGATCGCCGACGTCGCCGAGAAGTTCAACATCCCGACGGTGAAGGTCACCGGCGGCCAGCGCATCGACCTGCTCGGCGTCAAGAAGGAGGACCTGCCGGCGGTGTGGGCCGACCTCAACGACGCCGGCTTGGTGTCGGGCCACGCCTACGCCAAGGGCCTGCGCACGGTGAAGACCTGCGTCGGCTCCGAATGGTGTCGCTTCGGCACCCAGGATTCCACCGGCCTCGGCGTCAAGCTCGAGAAGTTCATGTGGGGCTCGTGGACGCCGGCCAAGGTCAAGCTCGGCGTCTCCGGCTGCCCGCGCAACTGCGCGGAAGCGACCTGCAAGGACGTCGGCGTGGTCTGCGTCGATTCCGGTTACGAGATCCATTTCGCCGGTGCCGCCGGACTGCACATCAAGGGCACCGAGTTCCTGACCAAGGTCGAGACCGAGGACGAATGCCTCGAGGTGATCGTGGCGCTGACCCAGCTCTACCGCGAGGAGGGCTGGTATCTGGAGCGCATGTACAAATGGTGTGACCGCGTTGGTCTCGAGCAGATCAGGAAGCGGGTGGTCGACGACGTTGCGAACCGCAAGGCGCTGTTCGCTCGCTTTGCCTATTCGCAGCAGTTCGCGCAGACCGATCCGTGGGCCGAGCGTGCCAGCCGCGGCGTCGACCGCAACGAGTTCGCGCCTCTCGCCGAATTGGAGCTCGCATGACTCAGTGGATCGAAATCGGCGCATTGACCGACATTCCGCGGCTCGGCTCGCGCGTGGTGCGCAC
Organism: Bradyrhizobium sp. KZN70725; assembly: GCF_055264925.1. Lineage (NCBI taxonomy): Bacteria > Pseudomonadati > Pseudomonadota > Alphaproteobacteria > Hyphomicrobiales > Nitrobacteraceae > Bradyrhizobium > Bradyrhizobium sp. KZN70725. The sequence goes on along the minus strand of NZ_JBUYWT010000077.1, from coordinate 10,132 downwards.
GCCGGGCGGCAACATCGCAGTGTTCCGGACCGAGAGCGACGAGGTGTTCGCGCTCGACGACCGCTGCCCGCACAAGGGCGGGCCGCTGTCGCAGGGCATCGTGCACAACAAGCGCGTGACCTGTCCGCTGCATAACTTCGTCATCGAACTGGCGAGCGGGCAGGCCGTCGCGCCCGACGAAGGCTGCACCCATACCCATCCGGCCAAGGTCGAGAACGGCGTTGTCTGGCTGTCGGTGCGGCAGCCGGCCGCGGTGAGCTGAGCGGTCACGCAATGTCCGTCAAGACCACGTGTCCCTATTGCGGTGTCGGCTGTGGCGTCATCGCGTCGAAGGACGCGGCCGGTGCCGTCACCGTCGAGGGCGACAGGCAGCATCCGGCCAATTTCGGCCGGCTCTGCAGCAAGGGCTCGGCGCTCGCCGAGACCATCGATCTCGACGGGCGTCTGCTCGAGCCGATGGTGGACGGCGCGCCGGCGTCATGGGACGACGCGCTCGATCGCGTCGCCGATGGCTTTAGCAGGATCATACGCGAGCACGGGCCCGACGCGGTCGCGTTCTATGTTTCCGGCCAGCTGCTGACCGAGGACTATTACGTCATCAACAAGCTCGCCAAGGGCTTCGTCGGCACCGCCAATATCGACACCAATTCGCGGCTGTGCATGGCCTCCAGCGTCGCGGGGCACAAGCGCGCGTTCGGCAGCGACACCGTGCCGGGCTGCTATGAGGATCTCGAGCAGGCGGACTTACTCGTGCTGGTGGGCTCCAACGCCGCCTGGTGCCATCCGATCCTGCACCAGCGCATGCTGGCGGCGAAGGAGAAGAATCCGGCCTGCAAGATCGTGGTGATCGATCCGCGCAGCACCGCGACCTGCGAGGGCGCCGATCTGCATCTGCCGCTGCGCTCGGGCAGCGATTCCGTGCTGTTCAACGGCCTGTTCGCCTTTCTCGCCGGCAGCAACGCGGTCGACCGCGGCTTTGTCGGCAATTGCACGACGGGTGTGGTCGACGCGCTGAAGCAGGTCGGCGGCCAGACCGTGGCGCAGACCGCGGCGACCTGCGGCCTGACCGAAGGCGCGGTCGGGCTGTTCTTCGACTGGTTCACGCGCACCGAGCGCGTCGTCACGCTGTATTCGCAAGGCATCAACCAGTCGTCGAGCGGCGTCGACAAGGTCAACGCCATCATCAATTGCCATCTCTTGACTGGACGCATCGGCCGTCCCGGCATGGGGCCGTTCTCGCTGACCGGCCAGCCCAACGCGATGGGCGGCCGCGAGGTCGGCGGGCTCGCCAACCAGCTCGCCGCGCATATGGAGATCGAGAATCCCGCGCATCGCGAGCTGGTGCAGCGGTTCTGGCGTGCGCCAGTGATCGCGGAGAAGGCCGGGCTGAAAGCGGTCGACATGTTCGACGCGATCGCCGACGGCCGCATCAAGGCGGTGTGGATCATCTCGACCAATCCGGTGGTGAGCCTGCCGGATGCCGATCGCGCGCGCGCCGCGCTCGACGCCTGCGAGCTCGTCGTGGTGACGGATTGCATGCGCGACACCGACACCACGCGCCATGCCGACGTGCTGCTGCCGGCGCTGGCGTGGGGCGAGAAGGACGGCACCGTCACCAATTCCGAGCGCCGGATCTCGCGGCAGCGGCCGTTTCTCGCAGCGCCGGGCGAGGCGCGCGCCGACTGGAGCATCATCTGCGACGTCGCCAGTCGCATGGGATATTCCGGCTTCGACTATGCCTCGGTGGCCGAGGTGTTCCGCGAGCACGCCGAACTGTCCGGCTTCGAGAATAGCGGCCGGCGCGATTTCGACATCTCGGCGCTGGCGGCGCTGGACGATACCGCCTATGACGCGCTGGCGCCGGTGCAGTGGCCGGTGACGTCGGACCATCCGGCCGGAACGTCGCGGATGTTCGAGAGCCAGCAATTCTTCACGCCGGACCGCAAGGCGCGCTTCGTACCGGTGGCGCCGCGCGCGGCGCGCCACGCCACCAGCCGCGACTTTCCCCTGGTGCTCAACACCGGCCGCGTGCGCGATCAGTGGCACACCATGACCCGGACCGGCAAAACCGGCCGGCTGCTGGCGCATGTGTTCGAGCCCTATGCCGAGTTTCACCCCGAGGATGCGCGGCAGGCCGGGCTGCAAAACGAGGGATTGGTGCGGCTGACCAGCAGCTGGGGCGAGATGATCGCGCGCGTCGTGGTCAGCGCCGACCAGCGCCGCGGCTGCGTGTTCGTGCCGATGCACTGGAACGCGGAGTTCGCCGGCGAGGGGCGCGTCAACGCGCTGGTCAATCCGGCGACAGATCCAGTGTCCGGCCAGCCGGAGTCCAAGCACACGCCGGTCAAGGCCGATCCCTATACGCCGAAATGGCACGCCTTCATCCTGAGCCGCGACGCGATCAGGCGTCCGGCAAGCGGCTATTGGGTCTATGGCAAGGCCGGCGATTGCACGCGGCTGGAGCTCGCGCTCGACACTCGCCCGGAGAGCTGGCGCGACTGGGCGAGGGCGCAGCTCGGCCTCGAAGGTGTCGAGATCGAGTGGATCGCCTATCGCGATCCGGCGGCGGGACGCTTCCGCTACGCGGCGGTGCGCGACGGCCGGCTCGAGGGCTGCGTGTTCATCGCGCCCGATCACGCGCTGCCGTCGCGGGCCTGGCTGACCGGGCTGTTCGCCGAGCAGCAATTGTCGGCCAATGCGCGGATGTCGCTGCTCGCGGGAAGGCCGTTCGGCGCGGGCGAGGATGTCGGCCCGATCGTCTGCTCCTGTTTCAGCGTCGGACGGCACCAGATCACCGCCGAGATCAAAAAGGGCGCCGACAGCGTCGATGCGATCGGCCGCTGTCTGAAGGCCGGCACCAATTGCGGCGGCTGCAAGCCCGAGATCGGCAAGCTGATCGGCGCCACCGCGCAGCCGCGGCAGGCGATCGCGTCGTAGGTCGCCGCGCCAGGGCCCAGCCGAGAAATGCGCGATTCAAGATTGCTGCGGCGCAAATTGACCGTGAGCCCTATTTCTACGGCCGCAATTTCCTGATGTGATCTTCAATATTGCGAGCCAGTTTGCGGTTACCCCTGCTGAGGCGCGCCGTGCCGATCACCATCATGTCGTGACCAAAGCCATAGAACAGGAAGGACATTACATGCCTTCACGCCGTCATCTTCTGACCGGCGCCGTCGCGACCGGTGTCGCGCTGTCAATGCAACGCGCCACTGTAGCAGTCGCGCAGCAAAAACGAGTGATCGTCGATTCGCAGGTTCACCTGTGGCCGGCAAGCACTCCGGAGAGACCCTGGCTCCCCGGTGCCAAGCCGCAGCTCCCGGAGCCCTTCACCATCGAGCGTGTCATTCCACTGATGGACGAGGCTGGCATCGATCGCGTTGTCATCGTTCCGCCAGTGTCGCTTGAAGGTGAGCGCATCGATTATGCCCAGGAGGCAGTCAGACGGTACCCGGGCCGCTTCGCCATCATGGCGCGTGTCGCCCTCGACAAGCCCGACCGCGCGGCACGGCTTGCGACTTGGCGCGACCAGCCCGGCGTACTGGGCGTGAGGTTGAACGTCGGCCCTGGCGAAGCGGCGTGGCTGACAGACGGAACCGCGGACTGGTTCTGGCCGGCGGCGGAGAAGGCCCGCCTGCCGGTAATGTTTCTCACTGAGGGGCAGACGTCGCTGTTCGCCCGCATCGCCGAGCGGCACCCGCAACTTACGCTCATCATCGATCACATGGGCGTCGGCGCGGGACTTCGCCCTCGTCCCGGCTCATCGGAAAACAACATGGTGCCGGAGGCTATCGTCCAGGCGGCCGCGCTCGCAAAATATGCGAATGTATCGGTGAAGTTGTCGTCGGTCCCGCTGATTTCGACTGAGCGATATCCATTCCGCGACGTGATCCCGCACATCCACCGCCTGTTCGACGCCTACGGCCCGGAGCGCTGCCACTGGGGGACCGATCTAACCAACTCATTCGCCCGGGCCACTTACCGGCAGCGCGTGACGCAATTCACCGAGGAGCTTCCGTTCCTCAGCGAAAGCGACAAGGACTGGATCATGGGCCGCGCGATCCTGGCGCGGCTTCGCTGGACGTCGTCCTAGCAGCCGCGGCAGATGCTCTTCAGCTTGCTGTTGAGCAGGCGGTCCTCTTCGTCGGAGGCCGCCTTGGTGTAGGGGTCGTTGCCGTGGCGCTTGTCGTCGGCAAAACTGCCGGCGCCAGTGGCGCCGCCCAAGTGCATGCCGTGCATCGCGTGCCCGCCGCCATGGCCGTGGCCGCCGCGCGCGCCGACCGGCGGCATCGCGGCCGCAAGCAGCGTCAGCAGCAGCCCGACCGTCGTGATCGTCCGCATGTTTTCCTCCTCGTCGCGGCAAAATACCGCTGACGCTGAGGCAAATGGGTGTCGGTCATCTTCACAATTTCGCGTGGCGGCAATCGCCCGATTCTCGCAGCTGGTTCCCCCCGGGGCTGCCCCGGTGCGTCGTACATAGGCCGTCTGCGGATGGCTACATGCCGACAATGCAGTGCTCGCGACACCAAAATGGTGTATCGGCAGGCTCTGGCGCGCTCAAGACACGGGCAGGACGCGGCCCGGTGCGACACAATCAAGATATCGCAAGATTTGGAGGAAGGTTCATGTCGGCTCTGCCACTCTCGGGCATCAAGATTCTCGACCTGACGCGGGTGCTCGCGGGCCCGCTGTCGGCCCAGATGCTGGCGGATCTCGGCGCCGAGGTGATCAAGATCGAGCGGCCCGGCGGCGGCGACGATGCCCGCGCCTTCGGCCCGCCCTATCTCACCGATCCCGAAGGCAAGCAGAACAACAACAACTCGTTCTACCTCTGCGCCAACCGCAACAAGAAGTCGGTCACCGTCAACATCGCCAAGCCGGAAGGGCAGGCGATCATCCGCGAGCTCGCCAAGACGGCCGACGTGATGATGGAGAACTACAAGGTCGGCGACCTCAAGCGTTACGGTCTCGACTACGAGACCATCAAGCAGCTCAACCCCGGTATCATCTATTGCTCGGTGACGGGTTTCGGCCAGACCGGACCTTACGCGCCGCGCGCGGGCTATGATGCGATCCTGCAGGCGATGGGCGGCCTGATGAGCGTCACCGGCCATATCGACGGCGAGCCGGGCGAGGGCCCGATGAAGGTCGGCCCCTCGATCGTCGACTACATGACCGGCATGAACACCTCGATCGGCATCCTCTCGGCGCTCTACCATCGCGACGCCAACAACGGGGAAGGGCAGCACATCGACGTCTGCCTGTTCGACACGGTGATCGCATCGCTGTCGCACTGGCTGCAGATTTACCTCGTCAATGGCAAGACCCCGCCGCGCCGCGGCACCTGGGGCAATGGCGGCATGCCGGCCGGCGTGTTCCGCTGCACTGATGGCGAGCTGATGCTGGTGGTCGGCAATGACGGCCAGTTCCAGCGCACCTGCGCCGTGCTCGGCGAGCCCGAGCTCGCGAACGACAAGCGCTTCGTCAAGAACAACGACCGCGTCGTGCACGGCAAGGAGATCATGGCGATCTTCGCCGGGCTGTTCCTGAAGCATCCGGTGGCCTACTGGCTGGAGAAGCTCGAGGAGGCCGGCGTGCCGTCCGGCCCGATCAACAATTTCGAGCAGGTGTTCAGCGATCCCCACGTGCAGTCGCGCGGCATGCGGGTCGAGGTCGACCATCCGTTCGAGCCGAACCTGTCGCTGATCCGCAACGCGCTGACCTTCTCGGGCACGCCGATCACCGAGTACCGCGCCCCGCCGCTGTTAGGGGCCGACACCAAGGACGTGCTGGCGACCATCGGCTATGACGACGCCAAGGTCGAGGGACTGAAGGCGCAGGGGATTCTGTAGGCGCTGACTTCGAGGCCGCGGGCGGTGGAGTTTCTCCGTCATCCTGAGGTGCGAGCTCTTGCGAGCCTCGAAGGATGAACGGCCCCGCTGGTGGCCGTCGACCCTTCGAGACGCGCGCAAGGGCGCGCTCCTCAGGGTGACGGGACCAGGGTCGTCATTCCGCAACAACACTTCGACCAGCATCGAAGCATCATTGACATCCGCCTGCTAGGTTGGCGCCATCGATCCTCATCGAAGGTGCCAATCATGAAACGGGAAGTGGTCCGCGTCGAACCGATCTCGATTTGGCTGGAGCGCTGGAAGGCGCCGGCATCGCCGGTGACCCGGGCCGGCAACATGGTGTTCGTCTCCGGCCTGCCGCCGTTCGATCCCGCGACCGGCGAGTTCGCCGCCGGCGCGTCGATCGAGCGGCAAAGCGAGCTGGTCATGGAGCAGCTCAAGCAATGCCTCGAGGCGGCCGGCGCCACGCTCGACAATGTGATGAAGTGCAACGTGTTCTGCACTTCGGCAAAGCACTTCACAACCTTCAATGCAGTCTATGCAAGGTACTTCCCGCACCAGCCGCCGGCGCGGATCTTCGTCTGCATCCCGGAATGGACCGGGCCGTTCGACGTCGAGATCGACTGCATCGCGATGGTGTAAGGGCAGGGCGCCGCAGCGGCGCCCTCGCTTCACAAATCCTGCCGCGTCAGCCGCCCGTGCATCGCGACCGGTCGCGGCGCCGGCTTGCTCGGCACGTCGCCCATCGTCAGCGCCATCACCGAGACCGTGACCACGCGATCGATGATGCCGCGGACGTCGTCGAGATCGCATTTGCCTTCCGACAGCCGCAGCAGGCGTTCCTTCTCGCGGATGGTGTGGTGCGCCATCGCGAGCGCGAAGTGCAGGCCCCAATAGAGCTCGGTGTCGCTGCTGGCCGGCATCGCGCGGCGCATCGCCGCGGCGAACTTGCGCAGGTGATCGACCTCGCGATTCTTGATGCGGCGGATCGGCGGCACGGATTCGATCGAGGCGCGGATCATGAACCGCGCCGCGGTCGAGCCCTCGCGATCCGGCCCGAGGCAGCCGCGCAGGGTGGGGCCGACGAGAGCGCGCATGATGTCCTCGATCGCGGCGCGGCCGCCGCCTTTTTCCTCCGCCGCCCGCAGTTCGTTGAGGCGCTCGCGGTTGGTCTGGATGCTGCGGGTGACAAACAGCTCCGCGATCAATTCGTCCTTGGAGCCGAAATGATAGTTCACCGCAGCGAGGTTGACGTTCGCCTCCGCGACGATGTCGCGCAGCGTGACGTCGCCGAAGCCGCGGTCGGCATAGAGACGCTCGGCGGCGGCGAGAATGGCTGATCGGGTCTGGTCGCTGGCCATGGCTGAGAGCCTCCGGTCATTCCGGGGCGATGCGCAGCATCGAACCCGGAATCTCGCTCCACAATTTCCGGATTCCGGGTTCAGCTCTGCGGGCTGCCCCGGAATGACGAACGCGAGGTTGCATTTCAAACATTTGTATGAAACTATCGTTTGAACGGTCGGAAATGTCAATCCGCGGATCGCGGGGCAGCATTCTGGCACGCCAACGCCGCCCTTCCGCGAACGCCCTTGCGAGCCGCGGAGGCGGGGTCAACAATGTCGACAAATGGCTGCGGCCCAGGTTCACGGCCCAAGTGAGTGGCCCAAGTCTAGGAAACGAGGAGCGTCCCATGGATTTCACGATGTCGCCCAAGCAGAAGGAGTGGCTGGAGCGCGTTCAGGCCTTCATGAAAACGCACGTTCGGCCCGCCGTGCCGATCTACGACAAGCAGGATGCCGAGGGCCCGCGCTGGAAGGTGATCCCGATCCTCGAGGATCTGAAGAAGAAGGCGAAGGCCGAAGGCCTCTGGAATATGTTCATGCCGCCGTCCTCGCATGAGGACGATGAATTCCACGGCGCGGGATTGACCAATCTCGAATACGCGCTGCTGTCGGAAGAGATGGGTCGCATCTCCTGGGCTTCGGAAGTGTTCAACTGCTCCGCTCCCGATACCGGCAACATGGAAGTGTTCATCCGCTACGGCACCAAGGAGCAGAAGCGCAAATGGCTGCGCCCGCTGATGGACGGCGAGATCCGCTCCGCCTTCCTGATGACCGAGCCGGCGGTCGCTTCGTCCGACGCCACCAACATCGAGACTCGGATCGAGAAGGACGGCGATCACTACGTCATCAACGGCCGCAAATGGTGGTCGTCGGGCGTCGGCGATCCTCGTTGCAAGATCGCGATCCTGATGGGCAAGACCGACTTCAACGCCGCCAAGCATCAGCAGCAGTCGCAGATCCTGGTGCCGCTCGATACCCCCGGCATCAAGGTCGAGAAGATGCTGCCGGTGTTCGGCTTCGACGATGCGCCGCACGGCCACGCCCAGGTGCTGCTCGAGAACGTCCGCGTGCCGAAGGAAAACATCCTGCTCGGCGAAGGCCGCGGCTTCGAGATCGCCCAGGGCCGTCTCGGTCCGGGCCGCATCCATCACTGCATGCGCACCATCGGCCAGGCCGAGGAGGCGCTGGAGAAGATGGTGAAGCGGCTCGCCTCGCGCACCGCGTTCGGCAAGAAGATCATCGAGCATTCGGTCTGGGAGCAGCGCATCGGCGATGCCCGCACCGACATCGAGATGAACCGTCTGCTCTGCCTCAAGGCCGCCGACATGATGGACAAGGTCGGCAACAAGACCGCGCAGGCCGAGATCGCGATGATCAAGGTCGCAGCTCCCAACATGGCGCTGAAGATCATCGACCAGGCGATTCAGGCCTTTGGCGGCGGCGGCGTCTCCGACGACGCAGGCCTCGCCCGCGCCTATGCCCACATCCGCACGCTCCGTCTCGCCGACGGTCCGGACGAGGTGCACAATCGCGCCATTGCCAGACTTGAACTTCGGAAGTATGCAAACACGTCGCACTGAGCATGATGCGGAACGCATGGCGTTCGCGCGCACATCGTGCTCAGAATGAAAAAGAGAGATCAGGCTGGCGTGCCAGCCTGATTGAGGGAGCGCCCCGACGCGCTCCTTGAAAAATCGAGTTGAGGGAGCGTCATCGTGGCGGACGGCGTCAGGAAAGACGAAGAATTTTCCGGCACAAGGGAAGTCGAGGAGCGCCATCGTATCAACGAGGCCAGTCTCGACGCCTGGATGAGGGAACACGTCGAAGGCTATCAGGGGCCGCTCACGGTCCTGCAGTTCAAGGGTGGCCAGTCCAACCCGACCTACAAGCTCGAGACCCCCGGCCGCAACTATGTGATGCGGCGCAAGCCGTTCGGTAAATTGTTGCCGTCGGCGCATGCGGTCGATCGCGAGTTCCGCGTGATCGCGGCGCTTGGCAAGCAGAATTTCCCGGTCGCGAAAGCCTACGCCCTGTGCACCGACGATGCGGTGATCGGCTCGGCCTTCTACATCATGTCGATGGAAGAGGGGCGGGTGTTCTGGGACCCGACGCTGCCGACCCAGGAGCCCGACGCGCGCCGAAAGATCTTCGCCAGCAAGATCGAGACGCTGGCCAAGCTTCATCTGTTCAATCCCGAGGCGATCGGCCTCGGCGATTTCGGCAAGCCCGGCAATTATTTTGCGCGACAGGTCGATCGCTGGACCAAGCAGTACCGCGCCTCCGAAACGCAGCACATTCCCGAATTCGAGAAGCTCGCCGAGTGGCTGCCGAAAACCGTTCCGGAGCAGAAGCGCGTCTCGATCGTGCATGGCGACTATCGCCTCGACAACATGATCTTCCACGCCACCGAGCCGCGGGTGCAGGCGGTGCTCGACTGGGAATTGTCGACGCTCGGCGATCCCATGGCCGACTTCACCTACCTGTTGATGCAGTGGACCATGCCGGGCCTCGTCAATGCCGACCTCAAGGCATTGAACATTCCGAGCCAGGATGAAGCGGCGCAGATCTATTGCGACGTGACCGGCATCCCGGTGCCGGACCTGAACTGGTATTTCTCCTACAACCTGTTCCGCCTTGCCGGCATCACGCAGGGCATCGCGGGCCGGGTTCGCGACGGCACCGCGGCGAATGCCAAGGCCCTCGAGTCGGCCAAGCGCACCGTGCCGCTGTCGCAGGCGTCATGGGAATACGCGCAGAAGGCCGGCGCAACCTGATCCAAGAATGCGGCGCGATCCAACAGGGCTCGCGCCGCTTTTCTTTTTACCTCGCCCCGCTTGCGGCAGGGGTGTCCGGGGAAATTCAGGCATAGCGGAGCTCCATCTGGTCAGGTGAGATGGTTGATTTCCGACGGCTGGGGTTGATGGGCGGAGGTTTGTCGAT